>JBGPEF010000331.1:0-6425 GCA_041482675.1 Tepidisphaeraceae bacterium
AGGGGGCCGAGAGGGCGAAGGGATGGTCGAGGAGTTTTTTGACGGTGCTGCCATCGATGAGAGCGGCGTAGATTGGGTCGGGGGCGGTTGTGGCGACGATGGCCGGGGTGGCGTCGGCAGTGGCGGTGAGGCCGATGGAGCCATTGAGCACGGAGGGGCTGAAGCCTGGCGAGACGGGGAGAGTGAAAGTGAAGGTGTAGTCCTGAGGGAGAGCGGTCGCGTTGCGGATGCTGACATTCCCGAAAATGGAGGGATCAGGCTCGATGACGAACTGGAGGGTCATCTCATAGCCGTGCTGGTTGTAGGTGCCATCGATCTGATACTTCCACTTATCGCCATCTGGGATGGGGGTAACGGTGCCGGTGAGGGGATAGGAGGCGGTGGTGCCAACCTGCATGACCATGCGGAAATCTGGCGCGGGGGGGGCGACGATGGCAGCGCTGGCGATGCCCGCGAGCGACAGAAGAAGTAGAATCGAAGCGACAGCTTTAGATGAGCGCGATACCTGCATACTCACTCCCGCTTTCCCTTACTGAGCCTACGCCAAATGCCCTCGCCCCGTGCCGGGGCAGACATGCGGATACACGATTCAATATACACACGGACCTATGCGAAGCAAGGAAAAACGGCAGAATCGTTACCAACTGCCCATTCCGCCATTTATCCAAAGGTGCCCGAATGCGCGACTTGTGCGCTGACACGCCTGAAGACCAGATTCGGACGCCTTGATGCTTCGACTGCGCTACAAGCTGGACGAAATGACCGCGCGGGTAGCGCTAGCCCTCAAAGAGTAAATGTCGGGAGGGGGGCAATGCATTGCCGGGTTCTGGTCAGCAAATTAATATGGTCGGGAATCACCTGGGTATGGAAAGAGCCCCGGATGTACATCCGGGGTTCTGGTGATGAGTATCACCTGGGAATGGAAAGAAGCCCCGGATGTACATCCGGGGTTTTGGTGAGGGAGGCACATGCGCTGGCTTTTGATGCTGTTGGGTTTCTGGATTGGCAGTTGCGCGCTTGCCGCAGCGGTTTGGGGCGCGTCTGATGGGGCGGTGGCGGCGAGCCGGCCGGTTTTGCAGCATGTGCCGGATGAACCATCGCAGGCGCGGGCGGAGCGGATGGTGCGGGAGGTTTATGGGAAGGAGTTGGGGTCGCGGGAGGCGGGAGTGAGGCGGGAGCTGGCGCAGAGGATGATCGGGCAGGCGATGGAGAGCGGGGATGATGCGGCCGCTCGATTTGTGTTGCTGCGGGAGGCGCGGGATGTGGCGGCCGGGGCGGGGGATGCGTTTTTGGCGAAGAAGGCAATTGGGGTGATGGGGAAATATTATGCGGTGGGTGAGATGCGGATGGTGCTGGGGGCGATGAACAATGCGCTGGCGGCGGCGGGCAGTGCGGAGGGGCAGGGGGCGGTGGCGCAGGTTTGCCTGGGGGCGGTGGATCGAGCAATTCTGGAAGATGACTATGCGACGGCGACGAAGTTGATGAATGTCGCGGAGGCGGCGGCGGGAAAGACGAAGAATGCGCGGCTGGGGGAGCGGGTGAAGGAGAGAAGCAAACAAGTCGCGGCGGTAATTTCGGAATATCAGACTGTTGAGAAGGAGCGGGAGCGGTTGAAGCGCGATGGGGAGGATGCGGAGGCGTGCGCGCGGGTGGGGAGATTTCTTTGTCTATATAAAGGGGATTGGAATGGGGGATTGCCGCTGATTGCGAAGGGGGCGGAGAGTGGGTTGAAGAATCTGGCGCGGGAGGATCTGGCGGCGTCTGGTGATGCGCGGAGGAGATTGGCTGTGGGGGATGGGTGGTGGGAGTTGGGTCAGAATCAGCCGTGGCTGGCGCGGAGGCATTTGCAGGAGAGGGCGGCGTGGTGGTATCGGCAGTTGCCGGGGGAGCTGAATGGAATCCATCGGTCGATCGTGGATAAGCGAATCGAGGCGGTGGAGCTGGAGAAATTGGCGGAGCAGGATTTGACGCCGGGGTTGGGGGTGGAGTTGTTCAAGGGGATGGATTTCAGGCAGTGCGTGAAGAGGCGGGTGGATGAGCAGATTAATTTTGACTGGGGGGCGGATGCGCCGGATGCGGCGGTGGGGAAGGATAATTTTGGGATGAGATGGAGCGGAGTGATTCGGCCGCCGGGGGCGGGGAATTATGAATTGGTGGTGTTGGCGAATACGGGGGTGAGGTTGTGGGTGGATGAGAAGCTGTTGGTGGAGAATGGGAATTTGGCGCGGATGAGAAATGGGGTGAGGGTGAAAGTTCAATTCGAGGAGCGGCTGCACGGGATTCGGGTGGAGTATTGGGATACATCGGGGACAGCGCGGATGAAATTGTTGTGGAGAAGGCCGGGGGCGGCGAAGGATGAAGTGGTTCCGGCGGCGGTGTTTTTTCATGAGGGGCCGATCCTATTGTTGGAGGGACCATGAAACGAATGGCGATGGCGGCGATGCTGCTGGTTTTGGTGGCAGCGGGGCCGGCCAGTGCGCCGGGGGATGTGGAGGAGTTGCGGCAGAAGGCGTTGTCGGAAGATTTTAATGTGAGCAGGGTGGCGCTGAAGGGGCTGGTGGCGAAGGGGGTGGGGGCGCGGGCGGTGGTCAGGGAAGTGGTGAAGGAGTTGTTGACGCGGGATAAGGCGAAGGTGGTGGAGAATGCGGGGCTGCTGGGGGATGTGACGAAGTACAAAGAGATTGATGAGAGGTGGTTGGTGCAGCGGAGGATGGCGCGGGAGAATATCGCGGTGCTGGAGAGGGAAAAGACGGTTCGGGAGGCGGCGGAGAATTACCGGTTGCTGGGGGAGATGTGGAAGGAGAATGGGGCGCGGCTGCGGAGTGAGATTTTTGATGCGCTGAAGCGGCGGCCGGAGTTATTGGGGATTTGGCGGCAGACGCCGACGCCGGCGGGAGAGAATCCATTTTTGGCGGCGGAGGAAGTGAAATTGGTTGCGCTGGGGGAGAAGGGGATGGGGATGACGTTGGCGGCGGCGAGCAATCTGACGCCGGCGACGGAGCGGAATGAGCCGAAGGATGTGGGGAAATGGAATTTCTGGTTTTATCGCGCGAGCCGGCAGGTGGAGTCGTACAACGCGGGGTTTGAGCACCTGCTGGACAAGGAGGAGATGGCCAATGTGCGGGCGACGAATGCCTATCGGGAGGCGCTGGGGGTGATGCCGGTGGAATTGGATGCGCGGCTGATCCAGGCAGCGCGGCGGCACAGCAAGGAGATGGTGGAGCTGAAATATTTTTCGCATCATTCGCCCAATGAGTCGGATAAGGATTTTCCAAAGCGATACAAGAATGCGGGTTTCATGCATCTGGGGAGTGAGAACATTGCGATGGGGAGGATGGGGGGAGAGGAGGCGTTTAAGCAGTGGTTTGATAGTCCGGGGCATCATGTGAATATGGTGCGGGTGGAAAATACGTCGATTGGGGTGGGGCGATGGAAGAATTTCTGGACGCAGAATTTTGGGAGTGGGCCGAGAATGATGCTGGCGAGTGAGGTGGAGAGGAATAGGGTGGCGGTGCGGGGGGAGATTGTGAAGCCGGATATGAATGTGGAGAGGGAGCAGGAGAGGAGGGGGCTGCCGGGATTGCCGGGGGAGTTGTTTGATAGGAGGGGGTTGGATGATAAGTGAGGGTTGGGAGAAGATGGGGCGGTGCCCAAGTTACAGGTCAAAGTCGTTCCGGGAGCGTCGCGGAGCCGGGTGGTGGGGATGCTGGGGGATGCGCTGAAGGTGGCGGTGGCGGCCGCGCCGGAGCGGGGGAAGGCGAATGCGGCGGTGATTATTGAGGTGCTGGCGGAGTTTTTTGGGGTGAGGGAGGGGCAGATCGAGCTGGTGGGCGGGCAGACACAGCCGAGAAAGACCTTTCTGATCAATGGGGTAAGCGAAGCGAATTTCCGGGAAAAGCTGCAAGATTTGCAATAGCTCAATTGCGGAGGCGGGTGATAGGATCGCGCTTGTGGTCAGAAGAAATCGGTGGGTAGTGCCCACCTTACGCAAGGAGAAAATTATGATTCGATCTCTCGCCGTTTTGGCCGTCTTCGCGCTGGTTTCGATCGCGTCCGCGGATGTGATTGTGTACCAGCCGGCATCGGATACGCCGGAATTCAATCCGTCGTACGACAACCTTTATCGCCCCGGCAACGCGATCTGGCGGCTGCGGCAGCTTCGGCTGGCCAATCCGCAAACGGCGTATTCGCCGCTGCTGGACACGAGTTCTTCGAGCGTGGTGTCGTCGGCGGAAGTGGCGCGGCCGTTGGAGGCGATGGCCGCGGACAATGCGAGAACGAACCGGAGCGCCTATTTCAGAATGAATGAGTCGATGCGCAGCACGACGCCGGTGGTGGTGGAGGAGACTGAGAACCCGGTCTTCCTGGGTATACGGCCGACGACACAGACGCCGGAGCCGAATCGGCACATTGTGATCGAGCAGATCAACCCGAAGGGCGCGGATAATAACCCTGCGCGGGCTGGAGAGGTGATCATCAAGCCCTACGAGGCCCCTGCGAAGCGGCGGCCGGTCCGGTAATATGAATGCAGCGGATTGGCGCTGCCGGCCGTGAATTGGAAGGCCGATATTGATTGTGGCGGATCCGCCAGCAGGATTGCTGGCGGTTTTCGCTTTGGGGCGTAGGGAACGGCTGGCGGTTTTCGAATGGGGGCGCGATGGGAACGGCTGGCGGTTTTCGCATTGGGGGGCGATGGGAACGGCGGCTGAAGCCGCCCCTACGCCGGCCCTACGCCGGCCCCTGCGGCGCCTCCGCCGGCTGACGTTGATTGAATTGGAGTGCTTATGAGACTAACCGTGATAGTTGCTGCGTTGGTGATTGGTGGATCGGCGCTGGCGGAGACGAGGCCGGCGACGCGGCCGGCGGAGGCGCCGAATCCGGACATGATGCTGAGGCAGTTGCTTTCGCCGGCGCGGCCGAGCGCCAAGCCGCTGGAGCCGGTGAATTATCCGCCGGAGCAGGACCAGACGAGCAAGACGGCGGTTGCGCCCAAGACGGAGGGGCAGAACGTGGTGCGGGAGGGAAGTTTTGTGATCGATCGGGTTGCGCGCTTGACGCGCACGGGGGACGGGCAGTTTGAATTGACGTACGAAGCCGATGGGAGCGCGCTGAAGGACCCGCCGATGATCATCCTGCCGAATTTGAAGCTGATGATCATGGAATCCACAGTGAAAAACGCCAGCAAAGACCTGAAGTTTCACGTTTCGGGGATGGTGACGGAATACAATGCGAGGAATTACATCCTGCTGGAGAAGGTGGTGGTGGTGCAGGATGAGACGGTGCCCAATTCCAAGAAGGCGGATGATCGGGACAATAACCCGATTCGTCCATGATGGTTCGTGCAGATCGCATCGCCAATTTATCTGATCGCACTGGTTCCGTGGCTTGCGCTGGTGCTCTGGCTGCTGCTGGGGAAGGGGCGGAGGGTGGATGTTTCGTTTCTGGAATTGTGGAAGGGGCCGGTAACCGGGCCGACGGCGCGGCGGCGGATGGGGATGCCGCCGATTGCGCTGGCGGCGATTCTGTTGGCGATGCTGCTGGGGATTTTGGCGGCGGCGCGGCCGGGGATCATTGGAACGGCGCGGGGGGATAAGAAGCCAATTGTGATTGTGGTGGATCGGGGGTTGACGATGTCGGCGGGAAAGCCGGCGAGGTTTGCTGCGCTGGCGGAGGAGGTGAAGGGGGTGATTCGGGATCAATTTGGGGAGGGAGAGGTTGATGTGGTGTTGGTGCCGGGGGGGGATGTGGTGAAGAGGAGAGCAACGGAATGGGTGAATGCGGTGAAGGGGGCGGCGGGGACGGCGGTTGATACGCGGGGGATGGTTGAGGGGGCGGTGAGGGAGCAATTGGAGGTGAATCCGGGGGCGGGGGTGATTGTGTTGAGCGATCAGGAGATCAGGGTTGATGAGAAGAGGGTGGTAAGGGTTGGGCCGGCGGGGAGTTTGAAGAATATTTCGATTGCGCATATCGCAGGGCGGATTTCGCCGGTGGGGCAGGTGCAGGTGCGGGTGAGGAATCAGTCGGAGGAGAGGAAGGTGGTGATTCGAGTTGTGGGGGATGGGCGGGAAGGCGCGCGGCAGGAGGTGGAGCTGCCGGGGATGGGACAGACGAAGGATTATTTTTTGCCGATTGAGGCGGGGGCGCGGGTGATACGAGTGGAGATTGAGGCGGCGGATGATTTTGCGGGGGATAATGCGGGGTTTCTGGTGAGGCGGGGATCGTGGCCGGTGATTGAGGCGCGGACGCCGGTTTTTGCGGAGCTGGCGAGGTTGATTGAGAAGTATTCGAAATTGCGAGCGGCGGGAGGGGAGTCAAAGCGGGTGGGGATTGTGGCGGCGGGAGGCGATGGGGAAATTATTTTGGGAACGATCGGGACGGGAGGGAGCGGGAAGGTGACGGTGGTGGATCATCCAATCACCAGGGCG
>JBGPEF010000332.1:0-6412 GCA_041482675.1 Tepidisphaeraceae bacterium
GGCGTTGAAGGAGGTGATCATTCCCTCGTGGTCCATCGAAATGATGCAGTCAACGGCGACATGGCGCGTTGCGGCCAGCTCCAGATTGCTGCGGGTGATTTCGGCGGTGCGCTCTTCGACGCGCTTCTCGAGATTTTCGTTGGCGCTGCGAAGGGCATCGATGTGCTGGCGGACTTCATTGAGGAGCTGATTGAACGCCCGGGCGGGCATTCCCAGCTCATCGTGGCGGGAGGCTTCGTTGAGATGGTCATCGTAAGCGCGCGATTCGGCAATCGAGGCCATCTTGCGGCCCATCTGCCGCACCGGCATCGACACCAGCACGCGGGCCAGCATGGAAACGGCCAGGACGGTGGCGGCCGTCAGGCATCCGATCCAGAGAGCGACGTTGCGGCCCAGCTCCATCTTGGCTTCATCGCTCAGGCCGCTGACGAAGTGCTGGTGCTGATAAAACCACAGGCCGCCGGCAGTCATGATAATGATGATGACAGCGCTGACCCACAGGATGAATTTAGTCTGTAACTTCATGCATGCGCGCTGCCTCAGCGCAGCGAATTGACTGCCCCGTCCGGACCTATGTGAATCGGATTGAATTCAACCACAGTTGATCAGATGCGGCTCGAAAGAGAGCCTCTTTGGCCCGCGGTCATGTTTGTGGAGGGCGGGGGGGGAGATGGTCCGATAATATGCTCCTAACGTCGCCCTGTCGGTGCAAGGATGATGGTCTCGTCGTTCCGCCGCTGCCATTGCGGCGGCACGGGTGGGATGCCGTAGTAGGTTTGCGAGAGACGATTGAGCTCGCCGGGGTTCAGGAGGATGTAGTGGTCCTGGCGCAGGTCATCGAGGTCGCGGCCGAGCCAGGCATCGACAATGTTTTTTCCAGGCGGAACGACGACGTCGAAGATGGTGCGATATTCGAGCCGGGTCATCGGAAGCGGGCGATAGAAGGCCTGGGCGTCGCCGATGAGGGCGAGCTTACCGCCGGTTTTTTCGATGTCGGCCAGTTCCGGGGGCCAGAGCAAGCTGGGGTTGCGCAGCCGGAACAGGCCCTCGTAGGCGTAGCGTTTCTCAAGCGACAACGAGAACTCGTGATGCAGGCCGTAAAAAGTGGTGATCGCCATGAGGACGAGAACGGCGGCGCTGATAGGTGCTCCGCGTGGATTCATTGCCAGATAGCCGATCAACATTGCCAGCAACGGAAGGGCCGGCACAAAAAATCGGCCCATCAGGTGCGTCATTCCCATCCAGAAAAGAGCCATCACCACGACGCCGAAAACAAGAAACGCCACGTCGGCGCGCCGCCAGTTAATCGCGGCCGAAATCAGTCCCATCGGAAGCAGGAACCAACCAAAGCGCCAATCGGCAGCCACCTCGCGCCAGAACGCGGCCAGTCGCGCTGGGATGCTGGAGTTCTCCGGCACCGCGCGGTGCGCGCGCTCGAAGCGCTCGACTTGCTCCGGCGTGAAATGCGCACGGCCCAATTGCCGCATTTCCAGCGGGAATACAGGATTTCCGGCCCAAATGGCATTGCGAATCAGCCACGGAGAGAACACCAGCAACCCCGCCAGCAGAGAAACGGCCGCGCCAATCATCACGCGCTTCAATTCCGCCCGGCAATGCAGCAGCGCCGCTCCGCCGGCCGCGACTGCGAGTCCAACCAGCACGGTTGGCGCCGCGGTGTATTTGACTCCGCATGCAAGTCCCGCTATCACGCCGGCGACGGCCATGTCCCTGATCAGATGCATTCTGACCGTCAGCGCGCGCATCATCCACGCCGCGGCCAGCGCGACGTATAGCAGGAGCGCAGATTCGTTGTAAGCCATCGCCGCCAGCTGCGCTGTCCATGGCACAATACCCATCGCCACCGCCGCCATAATTCCGCCCGGGCGAGTGGGCATCGCCGCCGCGACGGCCAGGACAGCCAGGAGCATGTAAATGAAGCTCATCAACTGCGCGAGATACATTCCATTCCACGGCCCGCCCCGGATGTACATCGCCAGCAGATAATTCATCTCGGCCGCGAAGGGAAAAAACGAATACATGTTGTGCCGCAGCGGCGCGATCCGTCCCATCTCGTACCACTCGCGCGGCACCTGTAAGTGGTAGCTCAGGACATCGTAAGGATGCGGATCATTCGGCCACCACAGAACGGCCGGAAAAACGTTCGTCCCCACCAGCGCCACCACCGCGAACGGAACGATCAGCAGCCATAACCACTGCCAGGATGCATGCGAGTCGGCGCTGCGTTCCCACCCCAACTTCTTCTTCGATAAATAAAAATCCGCCAGGCCCACGCCCGCCGCCAGCAGCAGGAGCGCCACGCATGAACCGAACCCAAGGACACCCGCCAGTCCCATCGCCAGCATCGCCAGACTGAAAAAACCCAGCCCAAGCCCGGCCGCCGTACACCATCGCAGCAGGCCGCTCACCCCTAGCCGGGCGGCAACGACATCGCCAAGCAGCGTCGCCGACAAAAGCCAGATGGCCCCTATCGATCCCTCCACCACAATCCCCTCGACCACCAATGGCCACGAATCGCGGGAATAAAACCCAATCCCCAACACCATCGCTGCCAGCGCAACCGCAATCAAAATCAATCGATCGCGTGAAATGAAACTCCCGGCCGCGACACCGTTCACGTATTCTCCTCCTGAGGCGGCTGCTTCTCCTGCTCCTCCGGCGGCTCGGCAAGATGGAACAGCCGCTCCATCGCGTGCAGATACTGGCCGGCCTGCCCATGCAGCGCATCCGATTGCTTGAGTGTCTGAATCGGATCGTGCAGCAGCTTGTTGACGATCCGCCGCGCCAACTCTTCCAGGTGCTGCCGCTCCTCCTCGCTGATCTGCCCGAGTTTGTTTATCGTCCGCCCCACTTCCTCCTGGGCCACCTGGTGATATCGCTTGTAAAGCTGATCGATCAGCGGCCCCAGCTCGCGGGTGCGATGCCAGGCGATGAAGTCCTCCAACTGCTCATCGACGATCCGCCGCGCTGCTTCGACCGCTCCGGCCCGCTGCGCCTGCGTGTCCGAGACGACCTGCTGGAGATCGTCAATGTTGTATAAATAAACGTTTTCGATCGCCCCCACGGCCGCTTCCACGTCACGCGGCATGGCGATATCGATGATAAAGATCGGCCGGTAGCGCCGCTGCTTCACGAGGTGCTCAAAGCGCTCGCGAGTGATGATCGGATGTGCCGAGCCCGTGGACGAGATCACGATATCCGCGGCCACAAGGTGCTCATCGAGCTTCTCCAGCCCCGATGCCTCTCCGCCAAATTGTTTTGCCAGCACTTGGGCTTTTGCCGGATCACGATTGACCAGCAGCAGTTTCCCCGGGCCAAGTGCCGCGAATCCCTGCAACACCAGCCCCCCCATTTTTCCCGCGCCGACGCACAGAAGAGTCTTGTCGCTGAATCGATCGAAAATTCGCCGCGCATAATCCACCGCGACGCTGGCGACGCTCAACCTTCCCTCGGCCAGCGCTGTTTCGCTCATCACCCGCTTGGCAATCGCCAGCGCCCGCTGAAACAGTGGATTGAGCATCGCCCCGGCCGCGCCGGCGTCGCGGGCGATGTCATACGCCTGCCGCACCTGCCCGACAATCTGCGTTTCACCCAGAACCATCGAATCCAGCGACGATGCCACCGCGAAAAGATGCGCCGCGGCGGCTTTGTCGTTCTTGCGATAAAAATGCCCCACCACCTGCGCCGGCGGAAGCCCGTGAAATCCGGCCAGAAATTCGATCATCTCCTCCTCGCGCGGATGACCGTGAACCGTGCGCGAGACGTACATCTCAATCCGATTGCACGTGGATAAAAGCACCGCCTCCGCCTCGGGAAACTTCTCCCGCAGTTTCCGCAGCGCCTCGGCCGCCTGCTGCTCGTCAAACACCAACCCCTCGCGGACCTCCAGCGGCGCGGTGGTGTGATTCAGCCCAACCAGGAGAAGACGGTGCATCAACCGTTGCCTCCCGTCGGCATGAACTGCACCGCCACCAGCGTCCCGAAAACCAGGACGAAGCCGAAAATGCTCAGTATCGCCGCGCGCCGCCCGCGAAACCGCGGATTGATCGGCGCGTGCATCACCACCGCATAAACCAGCCACGCCAGCGACGCCAAAAGCAGCTTGGGCATCGGCGGGCTGCTCTTCTCGGCCACCATCCGCACCACGCCCGTGATCAACCCCACCGTCAGCAGCGCAAATCCCAGCGTCACCGACGACATCATCAGCCGCTCCAGCCGCTCCAGGCTCGCAAACGACGGCCCGGGAGCTTTGCTGCGCAGCCGCCGGCTGGCGATCACGTACATCGCCCCCACCGGCGCCGCGACGGCGAATGCCACCGCCCCACCATATGCGGTGACGCGATGCAGCCAGATCCACGTATCGCGCAGCGGCTGGTAAATGTGCAGATCGCGCGCCCCAAAAAATCCCGCCGCGGCCAGCAGTATCATGACGATGGGCATCACGAACCAGTCCAACCCGGTAATCGGCTTGACCCTCTGCACGTACATCACGAACAGCGCCAGCAGGATCGCCAGCCAGATCAGCGCATCAAAATTATCCCGCATCGGCTGCCACGCCCCGCGCGCCGCCGAATGCCACGCGATCACGCCAATGGCCGCGGCCAGCCCCAGGTAGTCGCAGATCTTCGCCACCAGGCGCAACGAAGTCGCCGCTGACCAGAGCCGGGCCAGCGAAATCGCCATTCCGCCCGCCAGCAGCGCCACCGCCACGCCGAGCAGGACCAATTCTCCGGTGCTTGGATTCATGGCGCCTTTTCCCCCTTCAGCTCCGGGAATCGATCGACCAGCCAGCGCCACAGCGCGCCCGCTCCATCCTTTGCGAGCACATCCAGCGCCGGCTGGGTGACCAGATCGCGCATCGCCTGCATGTGCTGGCTTGTCGAAAGCGATGCCATCTCGCGCAGACGCGGGCGAAGCGCCTTGAGCACCTCCGCCATGTCGAGATACTTACCCAGGCCGCTAATGTTTCGAATTTCATCCCGCAGCGCCGCCGACAGTGCCGGGCTTCCGGCCGAAACTCCCACGACGACGCTTCCACTCCGCCACACCGCCGGCACGGTAAAATCCCCGCCATCCTCCTCGTCGGCGTCGGCACGACACACCAGAATCCCCCGCTCGCGCGACGCCCGCACCACGGCCGTGTTCACTTCCGGCGAATTGGTCGCCGCGAATGCCAGGCCCGCTCCATCCAGATGCGATGGCTCAAATGCCCCGACGATTCGCTCCACCCGCGAAGGCATTTCCGAATTAATCTCCAGCGCAATACACCGCACCCCGTCCGCTCCGCCGTCGATCACCCCGCGCGCCTTGCGCACCGCCACCTTCCCACCCCCCACAATAACCACCAGCCTCCCGGCCAGGTCCAACAGGATGGGATAAGCGTGCGCCACCGAATGTTTAATGATATAGCCTGCCGCGCAAGGGGGCGAGAGAAGGGCTAATGAGCCGATGCGATCATCCCTTTGGAGCGTGATATGAACTCGGCATCGAGGTTGTACGGAATATCAGTCGTCAGGGGAATCTTCCGGGCCGATGCCCGCACGCAAAACAGCTGGGTCGGCGTCGGCTCCCCAACGATCAGGTCGATGAACTGCTCCTCCAGCGGATAAATCACGCACAGCGGCGTGTTCGGATCGAGCTGCGTCAGCATGAAACGCAGCCACAGAACCATCGCCTCATCCGCCGTCGGGGCGCAAGCCGGCACCCGCAGATGGCGCGGGGCGATCTGGACGGAACGGTCGCTCTTCTGATTGGGCCGGAACGGCGCAAGCTCGCGCTCCACCTGATAGAGGATCGCCAGCAGGCCCTTAAGCTCAGCGCCCATCTCCGGCCGCGTCGCCAGCGTCGCCAGGGGACTGGGCTGCGTGGATGAATCAGCAGTATCGCGCTGGCCGTCGCGGCCGGGAATGAGGCTGCGCAACTCCTCGCGCGCCTTGTCCATGATGGAGCGAACGGCGGACGCCGTTGTGGCCGCCGTGCATTCGGCTTCCACCTTTTCCAACTGCGGCAGAATATGCGCAAACGCCCACGGCAGCGGCAACCCGCCGCAGTGCGCGCACACGATCATCGGATATCGCTTGCGGCCCTTGCCATCGCTGCTCGACCAGAGCCGCCCAACCACCAGATCATCCCCCACGCGCCACGCGAAAACATGTTTGAAATGCTTGAGCTGATCCTCCTCGGCCAGGTGATCCCACGCGCCCGAATCGATGTTCCCGCTCATGCCCTGCACATAAAAGATCCGCTTGGCATTGATGAGCTGAGGGCTCTCCAGCCCCATGTCGTCGATGTGATCATCCCACCCCGGATGCTTGCCGAACGCGCCCAGGTGGATGAATGGCGCGCGGCCGGACCGGCCGCCGCCGAGCTTGCTCATGATGCCTTTCAGAAACGA
>JBGPEF010000333.1:0-6399 GCA_041482675.1 Tepidisphaeraceae bacterium
ACGGCGCCAGCGCCAGCGCACCGACCGCGGTATCTGGGCTCTGGTCCATACCTACCGCGAATTGGGCCACTTCATCGCCAACCTCGATCCCCTCGGCCACAACCGCCCCAATCACCCGCTGCTCGAGCTCTCCGAATTCAACATGACCAAGGCCGACCTGGACCGCATTGTCGGCCAGGGCACCTTCCTGGGCAAAACCGACGGCACTCTTCGCGACCTGGTCGAGAAGCTCCACTTCACCTACTGCGACACCCTCGGCGTCGAGTT
The DNA here is from genome assembly GCA_041482675.1 of Tepidisphaeraceae bacterium. Lineage (GTDB taxonomy): Bacteria > Planctomycetota > Phycisphaerae > Tepidisphaerales > Tepidisphaeraceae > JBGPEF01. The sequence continues at coordinate 268 of JBGPEF010000333.1, forward strand.
CATGGGCATCTCCGACAAGAACCAGCGCGAGTGGCTCATGCAGCGCATGGAGCCGATCTGCAACAAGCCAAAATTCTCCGTCGAGGAATGCCGATTCATCCTCAACCAACTCATTTGCGCCCAGGGTTTTGAAGAGTATCTCCACGCTAAATATCCGACGGGGAAACGATTCTCCATCGAAGGCGCGGAATCGCTGATTCCGATGATGAATGTGCTGATTGAGGATGGGGCGAGCCTTGGTGTTGATGAGTTTGTGATGGGCATGGCCCATCGCGGCCGCTTGAATACGCTGGCGCATGTGCTGGGCAAGCCTTACGAGATGATCCTGGGCGAATTCGAAGGCCATCTGCCGGAGAATGATGAAGGCGACGGCGATGTGAAATATCACCTGGGGTATTCGCACGATCGAATCACCAAGTCGGGGCGGAAGGCGCATCTCGCGCTCAGCTTCAATCCCAGCCACCTCGAACTGGTCAATCCCGTCGTCGAGGGCATCGTTCGCGCCAAGCAATATCATTTGGGCGACATGCAGCGCGGCCGGGTCGTGCCGTTGCTCATCCACGGCGATGCGGCGTTCACCGGACAAGGCATCGTGCTGGAAACCCTCGGCCTCTCCGAGATGCCCTATTGGCGCACCGGCGGCACCATTCACATCATCATCAACAACCAGATCGGCTTCACCACGATGCCCAAGCAGGGGCGATTTACGCCGTATCCGACGGATGTGGCGAAAACGATTCAAGCTCCGATCTTTCATGTCAATGGCGATGATCCCGAAGCGTGCGTGCATGCGGCGCGCCTGGCCATTGCTTTCCGCCAGCAGTTCCACTGTGACGTCATGATCGACCTGTGGTGCTATCGCAAATGGGGCCACAACGAAGTCGATGAGCCCAGCTATACCCAGCCGCTTCTCTACAAGGAAATCACCCAGCATCGCGCGGCCCGCGATAAATACGCTCAGCGGTTGATTGAAGAGGGCAAGCTTAGTGATGCCGAGATCGAGCGCATGAAGGCCGAGCTTCGGGAGAAATTCGATCGGGCGTACGCGCAGGCGAAGGAGAGTCGCCCGCGTCAAACCATCGTCACCCTCGGCGGCCTCTGGAAAGGTTTCCAGCGCGCTGGCGCTGACTTGAGCGCCAAGACATCAATCGCTCCCGAAGTCGTGCGCAAAGTCACCGACGCAGTCACTCGCGTTCCCTCCGATTTTGTGCTTCACCCGAAACTCAAACCGCTCCTCCAGGCGCGGCGCGAAATGGGCGAGGGCAAAATTCAAATCGACTGGGGCATGGGCGAGGCGCTCGCGTTGGGCAGCCTCGTTCTCGAAGGCACGCCGGTCCGATTTGTCGGCCAGGATGCGCAGCGCGGCACCTTCTCCCATCGCCACGCCTGCCTGCATGACTACGAGACCGGCAAGAAATGGTATCCCCTGGCCAACATGGCGCCGGACCAGGCGCCGATCATCTTCGTCAACACCATGCTCTCCGAGCTGGCCGTCCTGGGCTTTGAATATGGATTCTCCAGTGCCGATCCGCGCAATCTTGTCATCTGGGAGGCGCAGTTTGGCGATTTCGTCAACGGGGCCCAGCCGATCATAGACCAGTTCATCGCCGGCGCGGAATCCAAATGGCAGAAGATGTGCGGCCTGGTGATGCTGCTTCCCCACGGCTACGAAGGCCAGGGTCCCGAGCATTCCAATGGTTACCTGGAGCGCTTCCTGCAACTGAGCGCTGAGAACAACTTACAGGTCGTCGTGCCCAGCACGCCGGCCCAATACTTCCACCTGCTGCGCCGCCAGATTCACCGCAAATTCCGCAAGCCGCTCATCGCCATGATGCCCAAGAGTCTGTTGCGCAATCGCGAATCCAAACTGGATGACTTCATCAGTGGCTCGCTCCAGCTTGTGATTGATGATCCCACCATCATCAGCCGCGACCAGGTCCGCCGCGTGCTCCTCTGCTCCGGCAAGGTCTATTTCACGCTCAACGCCGCCCGCGAGAAGAACAACATCCGCGATGTCGCCATCGTCCGCGTCGAGCAGCTCTATCCGTATCCCCAGAAGGAAATTCAGGCCATCATCTCGCGATATCATCGTGCCCAGGAGATTTCCTGGGTCCAGGAAGAGCCCAAAAACCGCGGCGCGTGGACATTCATGGATCCGCGCCTGCGCGAGATTTTGCCGGATGGCCGAATCACCAAATACTATGGCCGCGAAGAAGTCGCCAGCCCGGCCACCGGCTCGAGCAAGCTGCATCAGATTGAAGAGCAGGAAATCATCCAGCACGCGCTGGAGCTATCGCCTAAAAAAGCTGCGGAGTCGGCACCGATGCCGAGTCCAAAACAGGCCGCGGAGCGGGCGACGCCGGTCTCGGATTGAGTCACTGCGGTGCTTCGATAAGCGCTGCAAGTGCGGCGCTAATCTTATCCAGAACTACGGGAGAAAAACTTCCGAGCTTTGTGCCGAATCGCCTCACATCCATGCCTCGAACCTGAAGAACATCCACAGATGACCTCTTGACCAATCCGTTTGTGGAGTCTGGCGTTACGCGAATATGCCAAGGGTTTCGCGAAACGGCATCTTTCCATTCAGTTACGGGAGCCATTAGTTTAATAGGCAAGATTCCAACCGCATTGGAGCTCAATACCACGGCGGGACGCGTTTTTCGTATCTCGGCCCCGATGGTGGGGTCAAACGAGACGAGCCAGACTTCGCCTCTCCTTACTGATTGTGGATCAGTACTCAATGATGTCTCCCCCTTGCCACTGGTCACGCTCGGGATCCGGTTGCGAATAGTATTCGACCATCCGCTCTGCCGCGGCCTCCAGAAATTGCCGTCGCTCTTCGATCGGAAGCTTCAGCAATTCCCTCGGATCGGTGTAATCAACAGTGCTCGTGCTGACTTCGCGTGGACGAACCACAACCTCTACGGCTTGTCCTTCGGGGAACTCTGGCGAGGAAAGCTCGATCCGGTGTCCGGGAAGAACCGTGGTGTGAATTTTAACGATGCCCATATAGACTCATTCTACCATTGCCGCAGTTGTGAATCGCCGCTTTTGTGCAATTTTGACTTCGGCTAAGATGTGGAGCTTTACTTGCTGGAAAAGGATATTCCATGGCAACGCAAATAGAAGTTCCCCCGCTGGGCGAATCGGTGAAACAAGCGATCCTGGTCGCCTGGCACAAAAAGGAGGGCGAGCCTGTCGCCACCGACGAGCCGATCTGCGAGCTGGAGACCGACAAGGCCAACGTCGATGTGCCCGCGAAAGCGGCGGGAATACTTCATCACCTCAAGGAAGAAGGTCAGACCGTCAACGTCGGCGAAGTCATCGCCCGCATCGATGAAGGCCCGGCCTCTTCGCGCTCCGGGCCGGCCGCGTCGGCCGCGAGCGCTGCTTCATCTTCCAAACCCGCCGCGGCCTCGACGACTTCGGCTCCGCCCTCCAGATCCGAAGATTTGAGCCCCGCCGTGCGCCGGCTCATCGATGAGCATGAGCTCAACCCCAAATCGATCCCCGCCACCGGCCCCGGCGGGCGGCTCACCAAGGAAGATGTTGAATCGTTCATCAAGCGACAGGAGGACAACGGCAAAGGGCAGCAGGCCGCCGCTGCGCAAGCCCCCTCGGCTCCTGCGAGTTCCCCTCCCGCAACTCGCCCGGCCCCTCTGCCTCCGCAGCAAACTCCGTCGGCTCAGCCGTCGCAAGCGATGACGTTCGACGCCAGCGGCGTGCATCGCGTCCCCATGAGCAAGATTCGCCGCCGAATTGCCGAGACGCTGGTGCACGCTCAGCAGACGGCCGCCATCCTGACCACTTTCAATGAAGTTGACCTGAGCGAGGTGATCAACCTTCGCAACAAGTTCAAGGACCAGTTCGAAAAGGTGTATGGGGTCAGCCTGGGCTTCGTTTCTTTCTTCGCCCGCGCGACGGTGCTGGCGCTCAAGGAAGTCCCGCGGCTCAACGCGTTCATCGACGCCAACGACATCGTCTATCACAACTACGTGAATCTTGGGATTGCGGTATCGACCGACCGGGGGCTGGCCGTGCCGGTGCTGCGAAATGTGCAGGAGATGTCGTTTGCCAGAATCGAGGCCGAAATCAAGCGCCTGGCGGCGGCGACGCGGGATGGCAAGCTTTCGCTGGATGAGCTTTCGGGGGGGACGTTCACGATTACCAATGGCGGGGTGTTTGGCTCGCTGCTCTCGACGCCAATTCTCACGCCACCACAATCTGGCATCCTCGGTCTGCACGCGATTCAAAAACGGCCTGTGGTCGTCAACGATCAGATCCAGATTCGATCCATGATGTATATCGCCCTCTCCTACGATCACCGAATTGTCGATGGACGCGAGGCGATCACATTCCTTGTGCGGATCAAACAACTGCTGGAAGATCCGGCGCGGTTGATGCTGGAGATTTAGGTGCGGGTTAAATTCCGCGGCTGCCGTCGTTTGCCATGGCGGATGGTAATGACCTCTGTTCGGCGTTGGATGTCATCAACACTGTAATAGACCAAATAGGGCGGGACTGGCATGCGCCTGATCACGCCGCTGGGGCGGTGGCGGCCCTGGTGAATCCGATACCCATGCGGAAGCATCTGGAGGCTGGCGATTGCTTCTACTAATTCCGCGGTAAATGTTTTGGCGTTCTGTGGCGAATCCTTCGCAATGTAATTGTAAATCTCGTCCAAGTCCGATTTTGCCCGTGGAGACATGGTGACGTGGTATTGGTCGGGCATTGGCCGTTATCATTTTGAGAGATACTTCTTTTCAATTTCCGCGCGCACCTGTTCCCATGGGATTCCTTCGCCACGTTTAAGTTGCGCCAGTCCTTCTTCAATCGCGGCCAAATCCTCGTCATCGATGTCACCAGCCAGTAGCTCTTCCTCAATCAGCGCATGGGCCACAGCAGCATTCACGGCTTCGTCAGCCGACTCGAACTGCCCCGACTTGACTTGCTCATCAATGAGCTTCGCGAGCTCAGGCTTGAGTCGAATGGTCATAAACAGCCTCCATCCAAACTAGAATACCATACGTAGGGTATGCGGTAGTAGCTCCCTAGACCATTGCCTCTACCCGCCGTATCCTTCGCCTCCCACGAGAGACTTGCCGAGAATCGGAGAATCAGCGTGCCAGAAAACTCATTTGACCTCATCGTTATCGGCGCCGGGCCGGGTGGATACGTTGCCGCGATCCGCGCCGCACAACTTGGCTTTAAGACCGCGTGCGTCGAGCGAGAATTCCTCGGTGGGACATGTTTGAACATCGGCTGTATCCCTTCCAAGGCCCTTCTTGATTCCAGCGAGCGCTACTACGACATCAAACACTCCGTCGGCCGCCATGGCATTAAAGTCGATAGCGCTTCCATCGACCTGGCCACGATGATGAAACGCAAGGACGAGGTGGTCAAAAGCCTCACCGGCGGCGTTGGCTATCTCTTCAAGAAGCACAAAATCGAGCACCTCAAAGGCTCCGGCCGAATTCTCTCGCCCGTGAGCGTCGAAATCTCCACCCCCGGCTCGGCCCCGACGATTCATCGCACGCAGCGGATTCTTATCGCCACCGGTTCAGCGCCGATTCAGCTTCCGGCGCTCCCCTTCGACGAGAAATTCATCGTCTCCTCCACCGGCGGCCTGGCGCTGAGCGAAATTCCCAAACGGCTGCTGGTTGTCGGTGCCGGCTACATCGGCGTCGAGCTGGGCAGCGTTTGGAGCCGGCTGGGCAGTGAAGTGATCATCCTCGAATTCCTCGACCGCGCGCTGCCCGGGATGGACAAGGAAATGGCCGGCCAGCTTCAGAAACTGCTCGAAAAACAAGGCCTCAAATTCCGGTTCAATACCGTCGCCCAATCCGCCAAAGTTGAATCCGGCCACGTGACCGTGAACTGGAAAACCGGGGAGCAGAGCGGCAGCGAGGTGGTGGACAAAGTGCTCGTCGCCGTCGGCCGCCGGCCGATCACGGACAATCTGGGCCTGCGCGAGCTGGGTGTGGTCATCGATTCCAAAGGCTTCGTCAAGGTGAATGAAAAGTTCGAAACCAACATCAACGGCATCTACGCCATTGGCGATGTGATCGGCGGCCTGATGCTGGCCCACAAGGCCCAGGAGGAAGGGATCGCGGCCGCCGAGCTGATGGCCGG
>JBGPEF010000334.1:0-6378 GCA_041482675.1 Tepidisphaeraceae bacterium
CATGGTAATGGAGATGATCGGCTGGGTAAAAGGTGGGACGTGAGAGGTCAGTATCCGAATGCGGCGGGAATTCTTTCTTCTTGACTGCCATGCGAGCGAGGGATAGGTTTTGGGCTCGCGCGAGAGGGCGCGGCCGGTCCGCGGAAAGGGATTATCCCGCCTTAGAAGGTCGTTCATTTTATTAAGCCTCTCTTCTGCCCGAAGCGCGGACGCGGGCGTTACAAGAAGGAGGCCTCATGTCTGAAGCTCTTCCGGCTCGTGCCAGCATTGAACATCTCAAAAACCAGGCGAAGGCGCTGCTGCGCGCCTATCGCGAGAAGGAGGGGGAGGCGGTGGCGCAGTTTCGATCGCTGAAACTGAAAGCAGGGGCGCGGGCGAAATTGACGGATGCGCAGCGGCTGGTGGCGCGGAAATATGGGTTTGCGAGTTGGGCAAAGCTCAGAGCGCATGTTTCGGCCGCGCCGAAGGTGGATCTGCATAAGATGGTGAAGGATGCATTTGTGGCTGATGATGCAAAGACGTTGCGCGAGTTGATGGCGCAGCATCCGGAGCTGAAGGGCGCTGTGAATCAGCCGATCGCGGCATTTGATTCGCCGCCGATTTTGTGTGCGCGAAGCCGGGAGATGATTGATCTGCTGCTGGAGGCGGGGGCGGAAATCAATGCCAGGAGCCGGTGGTGGGCGGGAGGATTTGGGATTCTGGAAGGGATTAATCCGGAGCTGTCGCCGTATGCGATTGAGCGCGGGGCGACGGTGACTGTGCATGCTGCGGCGCGGCTGGGGATGCTGGATCGGCTGAAGGAGCTGATTTCGGCCGATCCAGGGCTGGTTCATGCGCGGGGTGGTGATGGGCAGACGCCGCTGCATTTTGCGAGCAGCGTAAAGATTGCGGAGTATCTGCTGGAGCAGGGGGCGGAGATCGATGCGCGGGATGTGGATCATGAATCGACGCCTGCGCAGTGGATGTTGCGCGAGCGGCAGGAGGTGACGCGGTTTCTGGTGAGGCGGGGATGCAGGACGGATATTTTGATGGCGGCAGCGCTGGGGGATTTGGAATTGGTGAAAAAGCATCTTGAGGAGAACCCCGAATCGATCCGGATGAGCGTTTCGGAGCGGCATTTCCCCAAGCAGAATCCGCGCGCGGGCGGGACGATTTATATCTGGACGCTGGGGCACAATAAGACGCCGCCGTTGGTAGCGCGCGAGTTTGGGCACGAGGACGTGTTTCGGTTTCTGATGGAACGAAGTCCTCTGGAGCTGAAACTGGCGCAGGCGTGTGAGTTGGGGGATGAGGAGACGTTTAAAGCCTTGCTGGCGAGCCGGCCGGACATTGTGAAGCGACTTTCGGAGGATGAGCGACGGAAACTCGTGGATGCAGCGCAGAACAACAACACGAAGGCAGTGAAGCTGATGCTCGAGGCGGGGTGGCCCGTCGATGCGCGCGGGCAGCACAATGGCACGGCGCTGCACTGGGCCGCTTTTCATGGAAATGCGGAGATGGTGGATTGGTTGCTGCGCTATAAGCCGGAACTGGAAGATTCCGAGAATGAATTTCACTCCAAGCCGCTGGGTTGGGCCACGCACGGCTCGGAGCATGGATGGTATTGCAAAACCGGCGACTATCCGAGGACGGTTGATCTGCTCTGCGCGGCTGGGGTGGCGCTGCCGGATCAGCTCAGCGGCACACCGGCCGTGCAGGCAGTGCTGCGGCGCTACAAACAGCGGCGCAAGGCGCGAGTCTAGCGTGCCGCGCTTTCAGCGGGCGCGGGATTGCAGTCCTTTTGTGAATTATCCACGCCGCGCAGGCGCTGCACCTTCATTTTGCGATCGCCGGTGATCAGGCGCGCTTCCCGGTTGTGCGCGAAGTAGTCATAAATCCATCCCAGCATCACGAACAGCTTGTTGCGGAAGCTGATCAGGAACGTGATGTGAATCAGCGACCACGCGAGCCAGGCGAGCGCGCCGCCAAACCGCAATCCCTTGATGTCGGCCACGGCCCGCTTGGTGCCGATCGTCGCCAGGATCCCCTTGTCGCGATAATGAAACGCCGGTCGCGCTGTGGCCGGAACCTTATTGACTACTTCATCACGAATAATCCGGCCGACAAATTTGCCCATCTGAATCGCCGCGGGCGCGAGGCCGGGCACAGGCGCGCCCGATTTCGCATCCCTGACTGATGCGGCATCACCCAGCACAAACACGCCGGGGTGAGCGGGCACCGAGAGATCAGGCCCAACGACAATGCGGCCCGAACGATCGCGTTCGACGCCCAACGTTGCCAGCAGACTGGGCGCGGCCACGCCGGCGGCCCACAGAACGGTCTGCGCGGCCACCCGTTCGCTGCCGACCCATACCCCCTGCTCATCCACCTGGGTCACGATGGTCTTGAGCCGAACCTCGACCCCCATCGCCTCCAGGTCGCGCCTGGCGCGCTCGCTGAGCTGAGGCGGAAACTGCGGCAGCAGGCGATCGTCCCCCTGCATGAGAATCACCCGCGTGGTTCCGGTATCGATATGGCGAAAATCCTTCTGAATATCCCTGGCGGCGATTTCCCGCAGCGCGCCGGCCAATTCCACGCCCGTCGGGCCGCCGCCGACGACGATGAACGTCAACTTGGCCCGCCGCGAAGCCTCATCCTCCTCCAATTCCGCCTCTTCGAACGCCAGCAGCAGACGGCGGCGAATGTCGGTGGCATCGTCGATGTCCTTGAGGCCCGGGGCGATGGGACGCCAGGATTCTTCGTGGCCGAAATAGGAGTGAGTTGCGCCGACGCAGATGGCCAGATAATCAAACGGCACCGAGACGTCGCCGTGGCCCGGCTGGCCGGCGCGGATCTGCCGGCTGGCCAGATCGACGCGCTGGACTTCTCCCAGCACCACCTGCACATTATTCTGGCGGCGGAAAATTCGCCGGATCGGATAGGCGATGTCAGCCGGAGAGAGGGCGGCCGTCGCCACCTGGTACAGCAGCGGCTGAAAGAGGTGATAGTTGTGCTTGTCCACCAGGATGATGTCGAGCGGAACATCACGCAGCTGCTGGACCAGGTTGACTCCGGCAAAGCCAGCGCCGATGACGATCAGCCGCTTGTGCGCGCTGGTCGATGGAGCAGAGGAATCGGGTTGCGCGGGATGGAGTGACACTTCGGAGCCTATTCGTGCTCATTACAGCGGAAAAACAGCGTGGACGGCGGACTAGTCCTGGAAATCGGTGTTGGGATCTTTGAGGTCGAGTTCCTTGATCCAGGCGTTGCGATAGCGGACATCGTGGCCTTCGCACTGAAGTTTGAGGCCGCCGGGGGTGTCGGTGATGCCCTTGCCACCGTCGTTGCCGCCATCAATGCCGGATCGGGGGCCGCCCCAGACCTGGTTGATTTCAACGTTCTTGTGGACCTTCTGGCCGTTGAAGTACATGGTGATCATGGCCTTCTGGTCGCGCTTACCATCCTTGAATCGCGCCGCGCGGAAGGTGATGTCGTAGGCGTTCCATTTGCCGATGCCGGCATAGGCTTGATAGGGAGATTCGGTTTCGTTGATGACAGCGCCCATGCCGTGTTTGGTTTTGTCGCCGTCGAAGACCTGGATTTCATAGCGGTTTTGGAGATAGACGCCGCTGTTGCCGCCGGCTTTCATGATGAGAAATTCGATGTGGAGGCGGAAGTCGCGGTATTCCTTTTTGGTGACGATGTCGGCCGCGCCGTATTTGCCGCCGTCGGCTGCGCGATCGTCGGTCATGAGCGCCGTGCCTTTGTCGACGGGATCTTCGACGATCTTCCACTTGATCGGCAGCGCTGATTTAAACCCGGGCCCTTTCCAATAGGTCCATTTCTCATCGAGCGTATTGCGGGTGCCATCGATGATCACTTCGGAGTCGGCGGGAGGCTTGGCGCCGACGCCGATGGCTTTTTCCTTTTCTTCAAGAGCGCCGACGGCCAACAGGGCAACCAGGGCGTTGGCCGCGCCGGCTTCTCGGGGTGCGGCCGACCATTCAAGCCGGGCGATCTGGATTCCCTTGAGACTGGGGAGGAGCGCGGCGATGTACCACTGGCCATCGTGCTGGAAAATCTCCGGGGCGGCGAGCGGGAGGGTGGTGACGTAATGCTCGCGGTCGTTGTCGATGCCAAAATCGAGCGGGTTGCGCGAGTGATAGACGTTGGTCTGGGCGTTCTTGCCATACTGCTGGGTGCGGAAGAGATAGAGATGGCCGGGCTGGGGCTCGACGACAAAGGGGCATTCGGCCGAGTAAGGGCCATCGCCCGACTTGCCGCGGGCGGCGACGATGCGTTCGTCTGACCAATGCACCAGATCGTCGGAGGTGCGGGCGTAGTCAGCGCCTTTGTTTTGGGGATGGGCGGTGTAGTAACAGTGCCATTGATTGGCGATGCGCAGGACCATGGGATCGCGGGTGTTGCGATTGCTTTCGACGGTGCCGGGGAAGTTGAGTTGGGGGTTGCCGTCGGGATTGCGCGAGCGAGTGAAGGTTTTGCCGTCGGTGCTGGTGGCGAGGCAGATGTTGGCCCAATCGCCGTAGAACATCCAGTATTTGCCATCGTGGCGGAGAACATAGGGCGCCTGGAGTCCGCCCTGCGTCTCGCCGAGGGATGGGTCGGCGTGCATGAAGGTGCCTTTAGCAGTCCAGTTGGCGTCGGTGAGCTTGGCGGCCTCCCAGCGATGGAAGAGGCGGGTCTTGCCCGGCTCTTTGGTGCCGCGGATGCAGGAACAGAGTTGCCAGGAGCCATCGGCGGCCTGCCAGATGGCGAAATCGACGGGTTGCTGCTTCACGGTGGTCAGGTCGCCCAGATCCGAATCACCGGCGATGGTCCACCACTGGCCGGCGATCCGCGGGGTGAGCGGAGGATCGGCGGCGAAGAGTGAGGTGGTCAGTAAAACGGCGAGAAGTGCGGAGAGAATGGGTCGGATCATTTGAGCGGCTCCCAGGTTGAGGGATGTGGGCAAACGCACCGGCAGATATTGAACCTGCGACGCCTGATTCGGATAAACGCACCCGGCAGGACTCGAACCTGCAACCCTCGGTTCCGAAGACCGATGCTCTGTCCAATTGAGCTACGGGTGCTCGCCAACATTGATGTTTAGGGCACTGAAAGCCTTTGTCAAAACTACTTGATCTCCCTGATCTTGATATTCCGAAACTTCACCCACCCCGCATACCCTTCCGCCCCATAGGTCTGTAGCCCAATCACACCCTCCTGCAAAAACTTTTCCGCCGGCTTGGGATCGGTGTAGTCCGCCAGGCGCTGGCCATTGAGATCGACGAGGATATGCGGTCCCTGCGCCAATATCCGCAGCGTATTCCAATCCAGCTTCTTGCGAATCGTGTCCTTCTCATCCCCCTTGGCCAGCCACTCGTTGGTGAAAATCCCGCCGCAATATTCCTGCGCCTCGCCGCGCCCGATATTGACCTGATATCCCGTCCGCCCCGCCGTTTTTCGATCGTTCCTCAGATACACGCCGCTGTTGTATTTGCCGTGCTCATCAATCATGAAATCCAGCACCAGCTCAAAATCCTTGAACGAATCCCTGGTCGTCAGCAGCCCGCTCTTCTTAGGGTCCCCATCCTGCCCGCCGACGATAATGCCATCCTCCACCCTCCATGCCGCGGAGCCAAGCGGCACCCAACCATCCAGGTCCTTGCCATTAAATAATGGCCTCCAGCTCTCCGATTCCGCCTTCCGTTCGGCCATCGCGACCAGCAATCCCATCAGCACCGCCACGGCAATATTCCATCGCTTCATGTAAGATAGTGTACAGCACCGCAACGCCGCTGAGGAGAAGACATGGGCAAAGCACACGTAGACCCCGCCGAGCTTCGCCGATTCGCTCAGGACCTGAATCGGTTCAACAACGAGATGCAGACGCTCGTCGCCGGCCTGCACGGGCGGCTCCGCGGCCTGGAATCAACCTGGCGCGACCAGGAGCAGCGCAAATTCACCGAGGCCTTTGAGCAAACCATCAAGGTCCTCTCCGGCTTCCTCGAAGCCTCCACCCAGCACGTATCCTTCCTCGCCAAGAAAGCGAACCTGATCGAGGAGTATCTAAAGCAACGCTGAGACCTATCAACTACCAACTACCAACTATCAACTAGTTCATGAGCAATCCCGCCCGAGTTGAATCGATCGAAGCCCTGAAGATGTTCCGCCGCGCCATCATCAAATTCATCGAGGCGGCCACCGTCGCCCTCGGCGATGCCGAATCGGAAATGCAGCGCCGCCTCAACTGGCTCGAAAACGAGCAGGACAGTTACTGGCAGGGGCAAATTCGCAAACGCAAGGAAGATGTCAGCAAGGCGCAGGACGCCGTTCGTCAAAAAAAGATCTTCAAGGACTTTGCCGGCCGCACTCCCTCGGCCGATCAGGAGGAAAAAG
>JBGPEF010000335.1:0-6355 GCA_041482675.1 Tepidisphaeraceae bacterium
CACATGGCGCGGACGAATCTTAGAAAGAGTCCCCCCGGGCACGGGTGGGTAAACGGAAGCGGGTGGGGTGGTGCTGGTGGGGGGGGGGAAAACTTTTGGGCCGATATGGTGTCCCCCGCCCCTCCTGCATCTGCGGCATGAAATCAGCACAGAAATGTTTCCAACGCTGCCAGATCTTCCTCGGCCAAGCAGTTCGCCCAACTCAAAACCAGAACCTGCTCCCTCTCAAAAATCCCCGGCAATTCAAAAGGATAAAAAAGAAACCGCGGGCACCTCGCGCCCGCGGTTTTCCAAATTCCAATTTTGTTCTAATCCAATCCCTGAAAAGGATGGCGGACAAGAATGTCCGCCCTACTTGCGGGGCCCAAGGATCGCATCCTTCGCCGCCTTGGCAATCCGGAACTTCAAAACCTTCTTCTTGGGAATCAATTTCTCCTGACCCGCATCCGGGCCAAAACGCATGATCATCTTCCGCGCCGGCCGGTCCACCAGCACCAGCTTGCCCAGGCCCGGAACCACAAAGGTGTTCTTGGCCTGCTTGTAGGCCAGTTCCGCCTGTGCTTCGATCACCGCCGCCGCCTGCTTCTTGGTGATCCCGGCCCGCTCGGCCAGATACGCCGCCGTCTCCGACTTGCTCAGAGTCTTGCCTGCTGACTTCGCCATAGCGATTCTCCTTACGTTGAGAGAGTTAAACCCGCCGCTCCCCACACCCGATTTCGTACGAAAACGGTGCAGAGCGCGATGGGTGGAGCCCCCGCCGATCCCTTTTCGTACGAATCCGGATCGACGAAAGCGGATGCGCTCACAATCGCATCCCGAATCACCAGCCCCGGTTAAGCCCAGGAAAGCCAATGATCCCTAAGGAAACTTCCAAGTCTCCTTCTTTGCCGCAAAAAAATACCGGAAAAACAAGCGAATTCAATGGCTCAGCTTAATAAATCCCCGAATTTTCCGAGATTTTTGCAGCAGATGCAAAAATGCGCCCCCACCCAGCCTCAAAAACACCGCCACCAACTCCCGCCCGATCCTCCGCGCTCGCCGGCCCGCTCCTTCGAATTTGCACCGAAACCGCCCGCAACAACCGAGTTGCGCACTCACCCAAGCGCGCCTTCGTGCCTTAGTGCCTTAGAGGCTATCTCAAAAGGCCCAAAACGGGCCGTTCGCGACCCTGAAAACGGGCTTTTGAGATAGTTACTTAGTGTCTAATCTGGAATGCATTCTTCTACAATATTCCGGAAGTCTCAGCGCACGCCCCGCCTCACCAACAACTCCCACCCCATCCTCGTCACCAAAAACACACCCACCAGCGTCACCCCCGCTCCCCCCACCGCATACACCCCCGCGCTCACCCACATGAATCCCATCGCATTCCGCAACACATTCAGCGCCACCATCAGCATCAGCATCCCCACCACCTGCACCGCCATCATCCCCCCCGTCGCCTTCGCCAGCCGATGATATCCCCCGCGCCCGGCGATTCCCGCCACGCGCATGTTCACCAATATCATCGCCGCCATATCCAGAAAAATCAGCCACGTCAGCAAGTCGTAATACCCCACCTCCAGCAGCCCATGCACATCATAAGCCCGCTGCGACACGAGAATTCCAAACACCAACCCCGCAACCGCCATCACGCTGGCCAGCAACCTTCCAATCCCCGCGATTCCCATAATCCCCACGCGTTCCGGCCACATCACCGCCACCACCCCCGCCGCATACGCCGCCAAACTCCCCAGCGCCCATCCGCTCGCCAAATGCGCCCGCAGCAAATCGCTCAATATCCAAAGTTTCGGCCCCCCCGGCCCGGCCATAAATCCCATCTTGAATTTCATCAGCTCCGCATCATCCGCATCCCCTCTCACACCCACCATCGCCAGCGCAAACGCCCCCGCCAGCAGGACCAGTCCCACCGTCACAACCTTCATCCAGCCCCGTTTTGCGTCTCTAAACGACTTGCCCCCGGCCGTGTCTTGCTCCACAACCCTCGCAGCGCGCGGACCTATCAATTGAATCTGCTCCACATCAACCTTTTCGGCTAATCCCCCCCCTGGCTCGATAAAAATCCCCGTGCCAAAACTAGCGGCGCCTGTCATGTCAGTTCTTATGCCGTCGCCATCTCCTTAACCTCGATATCCATGCTCGCCGCCGACTTCTTTCGGCTTCCCTTGTCACTTTGTGAAGGATTCATACAATCCTGCGTTCCCTGCCGGGGCGAGTCCCCCGGAGGCGCCCATTGTCTGCGGCCACGCGTCGGCCGCGCTTATCTCAGAGGACCCGTACATGCCCGCTACCGGAAAAATCACCCAGGTCATCGGCTCAACCTTCGATGCCCAGTTCCCCGAAGCACAACTCCCGGCCATCTACAACGCCGTCCAAATCGAAAACCAGGTCGACGGCAAGTCCATCCGCCTCACCGGCGAAGTCCAGCAACACCTCGGCGGCGGCCGCGTCCGCGCTGTCGCCCTCGGCTCCACCGACGGCCTCCGCCGCGGCATGGATGTCCTCGACACCGGCGCGCCCGTCTCCGTCCCCGTCGGCAAGGAAACTCTCGGCCGCGTCTTCAATCTCCTCGGCGAACCCATCGACAACCGCGGCCCGGTGCAGGTGAAAGAGCGCCGCCCCATTCATCGCGAGCCGCCCGATTTCGTCGACCTGACTCCAAAAGCCGAAGTCTTCGAAACCGGCATCAAAGTCATCGACCTGCTCACCCCCTTCCTCCGCGGCGGCAAGGCCGGCCTCTTCGGCGGCGCGGGCTTGGGCAAAACCGTCGTCATCCAGGAACTCATCGCCCGCATCGCCCAACAGCACGGCGGCTATTCCGTCTTCGCCGGCGTCGGCGAACGCACCCGCGAAGGCACCGACCTCTGGCTCGAAATGCAGGAAGCCGAAATCGGCAAAACCGGCAAGCACGTCATCGACCAAACCGTCATGGTTTTCGGCCAGATGAACGAACCCCCCGGCGCACGCCTCCGCGTCGCACTCAGCGCGCTGACCATGGCCGAATACTTCCGCGATGAAACCGGCGCGGACACGCTCCTCTTCATCGACAACATCTTCCGCTTCACCCAGGCCGGCTCCGAAGTCTCCGCACTCCTCGGCCGAATGCCCAGCGCCGTCGGCTATCAGCCCACGCTCGCCACCGAAATGGGCGAGCTCCAGGAACGCATCACCAGCACCAAGAAAGGCGCCATCACCAGCGTGCAGGCCGTGTATGTCCCCGCCGACGACCCGACCGACCCCGCCCCGGCCAACGCCTTCGCCCACCTCGATGCCTTCATCTATCTGGAGCGCAACATCGCCGCCAAAGGAATCTATCCCGCCGTCGATCCCCTGGCCTCGGCCAGCCGCGCCCTCTCGGCCGACATCGTCGGCGAAGAACACAGCCGCATCGCCCGCAAGGTGCAGTCCATGCTCCAGCGCTATCGCGACCTCCAGGACATCATCGCCATTCTCGGCATCGACGAATTGAGTGAAGAAGACAAACTCATCGTCTCCCGCGCCCGCAAGATCGAGCGCTTCTTCAGCCAGCCCTTCTACGTCGCCCAGCAGTTCACCGGCAAGGAAGGCAAATACGTCAAGATCGCCGACACCCTCGCCAGCTTCAACGACATCGTCGAAGGCAAAGCCGACGATCTGCCGGAGCAGGCGTTTTTGTATGTGGGCAGCATTGACGAAGTGAGGGAAAAGGCGAAGGAAATGGCGAAATAATAAGACCGAGGGGGAACAATGGCGCTGCAAACTTCTGCTGGACAAAATTCCCATTCTGGGTACATTCTGCGTACCCCATCATTCTGTTCGCTCTGGTGTTCGGTAAAAAGTGGGAAAAATATGCGAAAAACGGGGAATCGGTGTGCCATCCAGGCGCTGGAATCTCGGCAGCTTCTCTCGGCCGTGGCGCTCGATCTGAATTTTGGTGTCCAGGGACGGATTGTCACTGACTTTAGCGCCAGCTCTGATGTCCTGGAGGATGCCAATCTCCAAGGCGATGGAAAGCTGCTCATCCTCTCCTCCGGAGACGGGTCGCTCGCTGCCTCCAACCCCTACCTCGCGCGTTACAACCCCGACGGTACCGCCGATGACACTTTCGCGCCCCAGGGACGATTTGCGCTGCCCAGGCAGGGAATTTCCACCTATTACAAATTCATGCATGTGCTTGCGGACGGCAAGCTGCTGCTGGCCGGCAGCAGTTTGTACAACTCGGGGGTGCAATACTACATGCGTTTCCTGTTTGTGCGGCTCAACCCCGATCTTTCCCCCGACCCTTCATTCGGAACCGCAGGAATCGTTACAAGCGATCTGACCATGCCCGACTTTGTTCATCGCTTCTCATTCGCGATGCTCCCGGACGGGAAAATTCTCGCTGGCGGCCAGGTCGGCGATCAGACCGCCTATTCCGACGCCGCCATCTGGCGCTTTAACAGCGATGGCACGCTGGATCAGACGTTTGCCTCGGGTGGGGCTGCTCGTTTCAACTACAACATCCCGCGGCAAAGCATGGATTCTCTGCTGGTCAATCCTGATGGCAGCTTTTTTGCCTTAACAGCAAAGGGAGAGGCGAAGTTCACCGAGAATGGCGCGATCGACACAAGCTTCGCCAATCAGGGATACCTTCCGCAGGGCGTCACGCTCAAGCGCGTACTGGGCGATGGCAGATTGCTCGGAGTCCAACGACTTCTGACAACGCCAGATACCACCGGTGGGTTCCTGTCCGACATTGTCGTGTCGCGATGGAATTCCAATGGCGCCCCGGACGGGAGTTTTGGGAATAATGGTGCGACACGAATTGATTTTGCCCCGTACGAACAGCCTTATGACCTGAATATGGATTCGAGCGGCAGGATTCTTTTGTCGGCGGGCGCGCAAAAATTCAGCATGCCGGCGCGTTTTGCCCTGGCGCGGCTGCTGCCTGACGGGCAAATGGATTCCTCGTTTGGCCCCGGCGGCAAGTATCTCGATGAATTTGGCGTAGCCCCCTTCTTTATCCTACCGACGATTGACAACAAGATTTATGCCGCAGGATACGGTCCCGCTCAAGGGTCGGACATCAGCATCACCCGCTATGTCCCCGACGCGCCCATTAATTTTTCCATACAGACACCCAGCCTCGTGGATGAGGGTGACATGTTCACCGTCAATGCAGGAGGCTCCAGCTACGACAACGGTCAGATCGTCCGCTACGAATGGGATGCCGGCTACGACGGCTGGAATTTCCACACCGACGCCGAAGGATTGTCCGCTAATCTTGGCGCCGCCGACGATCCCACGACGATTGTTGCCCTCCGCGTAACCACTTCCGACGGTCTGCGGGCACAGGCTTTGGCGAGCGTACAGACTCTAAATGTGCCGCCCATTGCCAATGCGGGCCCGGACCAGGTCGTGCTCGCCAACGCGCGGATGGGTGTGCAAGTCCGATCGGATGATGTTGTTCCCGAGACTGGAACGCTGACTGTGGATTGGGGTGACGGGTCTCCCCCCTCCGGAATTGTCTTCGACACTCCCACCAATCCGATGATGACGACTCTTTTCCACACTTACCAAAAGAGCGGCACATACACCTTCACCCTCACCGCCGATGATGGCGACGGCGGCATCAGCACCGACACGGCCATCATTCGCGCGGTGGATATCGTGGCCAACGTCTTCCAGGACGCCAACGGAGATGGCGTAAACAATGTCGGCGAGGCTGGATTCCCTGGTGTCACCATTTGGGTTGATCTGAATGACAATGGAACACAGGACCCCGGCGAGCCCTCCGACCTGACCGACAGCAGCGGATATGTATACTTCGACGTGCCCGCCGGAAATTATAAACTCAGGATGCAGGTCCCCCCTGGATGGCAGCGATCGTTTAGTGACCCCAACTTCCGCGGCGACTACTGGACGGCACCCGTCCCGCTCCGGCTAGACAACCGACCCTTTATGGGCCTGACGCAGAAAGCAGGCGTCACCGGCGCCGTTTACAACGATTTGAACGGCAATGGCGTGCGCGACGCTGGCGAGCCGGCCGTGAGCGGAGTGAAGGTGTCGGGCATCAACTCCTCCCAAGCGCTTACAGCATCCGACGGTTTTTACCGCCTCCGCGGTCTGCCTGCCGCCCAGTTTCTGGTGAAGGTCACTCCCCCAACTGGCTGGATCCAGACATTTCCGGGCGCGCTAACATCTCAGGTTGTCTCTGCCGATCCTGGCCAGACCATCGATCACATTGATTTTGGAATCCGCCAGATCGCCGGCGCAACCGCCAGTGGATTGATCTTCAGCGATGTCAATGGCAATGGTGTCTTTGACGTCGGCGAGCCACGATATGCCACCAACAATTTCTGGTACAAAATCCCCATCTGGCTCGACGCCGACAACG
>JBGPEF010000336.1:0-6355 GCA_041482675.1 Tepidisphaeraceae bacterium
AGCGTGCGACGCACGGTGTCACGCGAGATCGATTCGACGATCTCCAACTCCACCAGCCGGTCCGCCAGCAACTTCAGCGTCCACCGCGCAAACCCGACCGGAGGCTTGGAACAGCAGATCGCCACCAGCTCCGCTTCCTTCCGGCCATCGAGGATTCTCGGGGTCGCCGCAGACTCCCGCCTCTTGCGTTCCAGGGCCGCTTCCAGGCCCTGTTCCACGCATCGTTGCCGCACGTGCTCGATCGACCGCGTTGCCAGATCCAGCGCCTCGGCGATCTGCTGATCGGTCCAGCCCGGACCCAGCTTCGACACATCCGCTTGCAGCAGAATCCGTGCGTGGGCCAGCTTCCGTGCCGCGCCTTTGCCCGTGGAGACCAATTTCTGCAACTGTTCGCGTTCACGCGGCTCCAGCCGCACGATATACTTCTTGTTCATAGCGATCCTCCATGATCGCCGGCACCACGCCGGCTACACGGAAGATCGGCAATTTAGCTCCCGGAACTCGAATTATTGGGTGCGATGGAGCACTAGTCGATTCCGAAGCTTTCGAAAACCCGTGCCCGGCTGGGCCGCTCTGCAACAAGCTCTCCGACAGTCGTACTGGGATTGTCAGCATTTATCATGGGATCCTCATTGGTTCGTGTGACTCATGCTCATCCGTTCCCGCCACTTCAGATCATTAGACCCGCTGAAACAAGGTTGTTCAGATCCCGCGATCGATCTGCTCGCGCGCCCATTTCCACGCCATGACGGTTCGCGGGAACCCACATGTATTCATCGCCAGCAAGACGGCCTGCTCGATTTCAGCCTCCGTTGCGCCGCACTCAATCGCACGGCGCACATGGCTGCGCGTGGCCGATTCCATGCCGCCGCCGACGCTCAGGCCGATCTTGACCAGCTCGCGGGTTTTTCCATCCAGTGGGCCGTACGACTCGACCGCCGTGGCGATCTGATCGTGTGCCCGCCCCAGCGCGGGGAATTTCTCGATGAATGCCTTGTATGTGCCCGGAAGCCGTCCTGCCCGCGCCGCCAACCTGCGCTTCGCCATTGGATTGTCTCCGATCAGGTTGTCAGGCAGTTTATCCGATGCCGGTTCATTTTGGGATGACCGAACCGATCTCTTGGCGCGTGAAGGCTCGCATGGTTTGAGTCCGCACGAATCCTTTGGCGCCCAGAGCGATCAGGACCGAGGCGGCCACCTCTTCAGTGGCGGCTTCGAGAATAATCGCGCCATCGAAAGCGCCGATGGTCCAGTAGAGTTCCTTGACGACAACGCCCGCTTTTGTGGCCGCCGACACGAACTCTTCGGCGCGGCCGGCCGTCTCGCGGATCGCGGCGACGCCCTTCTCTGTGAAATTGATTAGCGAAATAAAAGTTGCCATGGTCTGTCTCCTGTTAAATGTTTTACCAACCCGAAACTCCACATCCCTCACAGCTACTTGGCTCGGTATCGTCGGCGGGTTGCGGGGCAACCAGCCTCGTAGGCGCGGAAACATCAAGAATCGCCCGCTCCGTTGCCACGAACGCCGCCAGCACCCGCCCGACAGCGCCATAGAAACTCAACGGCACCCCAGCCATCTCCTCCCACTTGCCCATCCTCTCCACGCGCCGCGCCAGAGCGAAAGCAAACGCCGGTGCCCACCATGCCAGATGCTCTTTGAAGAACTTCCTTTGCGCCTCCCGGCATATCTCCGCCCTGCTCTTCGCATCTTCGCTTCCGCTCTCGATCGCGTGGCGCTCCTTGGCGATCAACCATGCCATGAACTCCAGCTCCAGTGCGAGGTGATCGTGGCGTTCCGGCAGATCCCGCGAGGGTTGCAGGCCGAACGCGCTATAGAACCCGGCGACATCGGCCAGATGTTGCGCGCGATAAACCGAGAAAGTCTCCGGACAGAACTCCGACTCGTACGGAGGACACTTTTTCGAAACCACCAGCCCGAAGGTCCGGTCATAATCATCGACCGCCTCCGGAAGCGGCCGCCGGACGAATTGAATGAGTTGATCAACAGCCGAGAGCGATTCCACCGGCAACTCTCCCGGCGCGAGCGGATCGCCACAGGCGGCAGGCTCCTCCGCCAGAAAGACCGCCGCGGCCGAGACGCAGTCCTGAAAACCGCGATCGAGCAATTGAGCCCAGCGGTTCGACCGCGGGTCCGACACCGCCAGGGAGAGCAGGCGATAGAGCAGAAGCCTTGCCTGATCAACGGCCTGGTCCGCCATGGAATTGGCTTGCTCTGTTGGAGTGGTCATCGTGGTCATAAATGCGACCTCGTTGGGAGTATCCGTTGTCGATCAGATTGAATTCAGATGTGCCTTATCCCGCTCAAAAGTAGGCTCTTCAACCGTGATCCGCACGACTTCCTTGCCGAACTTGTTGTAGCCCAGGACCGTGTCATTGAATATCTCCTGGGTTTTTTTCTTCCCATCCGGCATGGTGACCTCAACCTCGGCGACCTTCGGCCCCTTTTCGATCTTAAACTGGAAGATGATCTGCTGCTGGGCGCGGAAAAGTTGCAGCACGGCCAGCAATTCCCGGTCCGGACAACTGTACTGCTCCACGGCTTTCTCGACGCCCGGGCCGAACATCTGCACGAGATAGCTCCTGGGAACCCAGCGCGGCGGAATATAAAAGCCGTTAGGCTCAGTGCCGAATTGCGGATAAAGCGGTAGTGCAACCTGCCGCTCGCGGATCAGGAAGTGCAGGGGATTGTCGGGCACATGGTCCCATTTCCCGTCGGGCGTCTTCTTGACCAGCCCCTGCAGGCGGATCTTACCGACACAAGCAGTCATGCACCGCGTCTCCAGCGGCGCGCCATCCGGGCTGAGCACCGGATCCTTCCCTTCGATGCGCGGATAACACCCCACGCACTTCTCGCTGACGCGCGTGTTGGCGCGGTACATGACCTTCTTGTATGGGCAGGCTTCAACGCACTTGCGATATCCACGGCAGCGCTCCTGATCGACCAGCACAATCCCATCCTCCGGTCGCTTGTATATCGCCTGGCGCGGGCAGGCCGCCAGACAGCCGGGGTACGTGCAGTGATTGCAGATTCGAGCCAGATGGAAGAACCAGACCTTGTGCTCGGGCAATTGAGCGTCAGCGCCCCACTCGGCCGGCTTCCGTGTCGCGCCGGAGGCGACCTCCTCATGAATATTTGGGCTTTGCCACTCCGCCTCCGTCGGCAGATACCCTAACGCCCGCCGGGGGCCGTCCGGCGAAACGTATTTCGCGGCCGCCTCAAAGATCGTCTTTCCCTTGAACGTACCGTAGGGCTTTTCAGGCCCTTTCTTGCCGGCCGCCCAAGTCTGCCCGCCGGGGTTTTCCTTCTCTAGCATGTTCAGCAGCTTGACATCCCAGTGCATCGGATAGCCGCCATAGGGCTTGCTCTCGACGTTGTTCCACCACATGTGTTCCTGCCCCGGCGAGAAGGTCCATGTGGATTTACAGGCCATCGTGCATGTCTGACAGCCGATACAGCGGTTTGGATTGAATACGAAGGCGAACTGCCACAGCGGATGACCCGCATCATAGGGGTAGCTCATCTCGCGTCCGAGTTGCCAGTTGTATACATTCGGCATGATTGCAATCTCCGGCTACGAGTTCGATGTTACGGCCGCCATGCGACGGTGGCGGATCGTCAGAGGCACAAACGTCTCGGAATACGCTGGAATCGGTTCGGGTTGTTCCGCCTCATCCGGCGTTTCGATGGCGGAGAACCGCATGACGCCACAGCGTCCGAGGGTCTCCCGGATGCGTTTTCGCACTGCCTCCGCCCCGAGGGACCGAGTCAATCCGAACGTCCCCTCGTAAAAAGGATTGTCGAAGACCTGGGCGATCATTTCGAAGTCGCACCCCATGCGGGCATACTCCTCGACAATGCAGTCGAGCATGATCAATGGGTCTCCATCCATCTCGACCGCGCTGATCAGCATGGGATCTTCGGGAGCCGGCGCGCGGTCTTTCTGATGTCCGTGTTCGTGATTGGATTGGTCGCTCAACATGGCTACTCCATCTGGGTTAATGTGCCGGCAAGGTACTGCTGCATTTCGCTTGACTCAGTCCCGGGCGAATGGCCCGTGGTTGCCGGCGCCCAGACGCCCTTGCCATCCAAGCCTCCGGCCTCCGCCTTCACAATACGCACCAGCGTCTCCTTCGGCACCGTGTTCACGCCGTGGTTGTCCACGGCAAAGCCGAATACGAATCCCATTTCGCCCGTCTTTTTGTGGAAAAGTGTGTCTGTCTGGTGCATCGGCGGGAGCCAACTTCGAGTGATGCTCTGGTGCGAGCCGTAACGGTAGTTGGCCTGATACCCCGTATCCCCTGCCAGCGCCCGGCCGTCCGCCCGTGTCTCGTGCGCCTTCACCGTCCGCTCGGTCGCGATCCAGCCCGTGTGCTTCATGATTGTCATGTGGTACGGAAGCGAAGGATTCAGCGCCAGCCGAACCATGCAGCGAAAGGCCTTGGTTCGCGGATCATCCGGCCGGTTGCCGACAAACGGCCGATCCGCCGAGTCGGCATCGACATGGACGTAGTCTCCCTCGTTCAATCCCATGTCCTTGGCCGCCTGCGGATTCATCTGAATCTGGCTGTCGCCAACCCCTGGAGCGCGCTTGTCGTTGCGATACATGTCGCCAAAGCTCGTGCCCCACATCCAATGCCAATCAACGGTTGACCAGGATGAGTGGGTGCTGTGGCGGCTCTTGGGCGTCGAGCAGAAAAAGCGATATCCCTGCTGCCAGAGCGGATTCACCGTCTTCTTCACCTCCGACCACGGCATCTTGATGTTGCGCACGGTTCGCCGATCCGCGTCGATTTCATCGAGCGCGATGCCATAGTCCTTCGGACGCAGGTAGGGGCTTGTGGAAACGATGACGTTCGGCAAGTAGGGCGTCGCCTCAACCGCTTCGCGATGAACGATGAGATTCTCCCCATATTCAATGGCCTCAGGCAGATCACAGTAGGAACAAAGTCGGCCCGTGTCCGTGTAGAACGGGATACTGTCGTGAATCTGCTCGTAGAACGCCACCCTCGGATAAGTGCGAAAGAGCATGAGCGCCGTGCCGGGCTCGCCGCCGTACTCTCCCTTGCGGATCTTGTCCAACTGATAGGCGCCGTTCGGCCCCCGCGTGGTCGTGCAGTTGTCCAGGACCCGCTGGATGTAAACGCCTGCCTTCTTTTCAGTGATGTACTTCCAGTAGTCGGCGAACCGCCGGTCGCCGGTGATCTTCCCAAGCGCCCGCCCGACTCCAGCGAAAATTTCCGCGTCATCCCGGGAATCATGCACCGGCTGAATGCCGTCGCCGCCCCAAACCTGGATAAACGGATTGGAACACGAGCCGCCCAATTCGACGTCCTGGATTTCCACCCACGAATTTGCCGGCAGAACCACGTCGGCATGTTCCGCCGAACCGGTCCATTCGACCTGCTGATCGACGATCATGTCGATCTTGGGGAGCACATTGACGATCAGGTTGTAAGCCCACTTGGCCTGGTTGATCAGGTTCGCGTTGTTGTACCAGATCAACTTGGTGGGCGTGGGCAGGTGGCTCTTGCCGGTGAACACCTTCCGGCCTTCGTTGGTCTGCACAATCAGCGGCTTCTCGCCGTGGCCCCAGTAGGCCACGTCCTCGCCCATCGTGAAGCCCTTGAGATGCTCGTGGGTAATGCGGATTTTCTCATCGAGCACCGGATTGAACGGATCCTCGTGAATGTAGCTCCCCACGCCGGGCCCGCTCCATGGCGACGCCTGCAACAGAGCGCCCTTGTAATTTCCCGCCCATGTAAACACGCCCGCGCCATGCTTGCCGAAGTTGCCGGTCAGCATCATCGGCAGATGGCAGGCCCGGTTGTGCAGCGTCGCATGAAAGTAATGGTTGGTCCCTTCGCCGTGGTGAATGGAGACAGGATGGCCGGCCTTGGTCGTCTCCCAGATACCGCGGGCCAGCCGCTCGATGAGCTCGCCCTTGGCGCCGGTGATTTCCTCGCAGGTCTTGAGGTCGTAGTCGACCAAATGTCGCTTGTACATCTCATAAACTGGCATGACCTCCACGTCCTTGCCGTCCAGCGTCTTGACTTTGAAGACGCCCGTCAGCGCGCCGTTCATGTTGGCATTCTTGCCGACCTCGTCGCGCGAAATCGCCACAACTTTTCCGGCCTTTTCATCCCACATGGTGAAATCGCCGATGCGCTGTCGCTGTGGTGCCGTCAGGCCCTGAATCTCGAATGACGGCCCCTTTGAAATGTCTTTCTGTTTGTATCCCTCGATCACTTCCTCGGGGCGCAAACGCCGGAGGGTGTCGGTGCGCACCAGGAGTGGGAAATCGGTGAACTCAAGGATGAATTTGCGGTCGATCCA
>JBGPEF010000337.1:0-6353 GCA_041482675.1 Tepidisphaeraceae bacterium
CATTCGCGACGTGATGGATGTGCGCGTCGGGGCCGAGCGGGAGGGAGTGCAAGTATTCCGAGGTCCTCTTAAAGAGCCGGCGGATGCGGCTTTCAAGCATCTTCAGGAAAGTGTTGGTGAGGCCGCAGTCCCATTCCTGCAAGAGGATGAAACGCTGGGGGCGGCAGCGCTGCTGGTGCCGAAGAAGGGCGAAGCGCGTACAAAGGCTGAAACACGATTTCGTTGGCTGAATTGGCTGCTGCTCCTGTTGACGCTGCTGACCACAACCTGGGCCGGGGCGGCCCAGGCGGGGGTGGACGTTCTGCGCGAGCCGGCGCGGATTATGGCCGGCCTGCCGTACGCGCTGGGGTTGCTGTTCATCCTCGGCCTCCACGAAATGGGCCATTACTTTGCTGCCAGACATCATGGCATCAGCGTTACCCCGCCTTTTTTCATCCCTGTGCCGTTCGCACTGGGAACATTCGGCGCATTCATCCAGATGAAGTCGCCCACGCAGAACCGCAAAGCACTATTCGATGTTGCGGTTGCCGGACCGATTGCGGGATTGATCGTCGCCATCCCTGCACTGCTCATTGGATTGAAGTCATCGGTCATCGTGCAGGGCGTCGCACCTGATGCGGTTGGCCACATGGGAGCGGGAACAGATGCTGGATCATCCATCCTGTTCGCACTGCTCGCGAAGATCGCCATGGGGGACAGCCTCCAGGTCGGGCATCTGGTCAAACTCAGCCCGCTCGCATTCGCAGGATGGCTGGGCCTGTTTATCACGGCTTTGAATCTATTGCCCATCGGCCAACTGGATGGTGGTCACATGGCCCACGCGATGTTCGGCAGCCACAAAGGCACGACGATCAGCCGCATCGCCATGTGGACGCTGTTTCTGTTGGCGCTGTTCGTGTGGCCGGGGCTGTTCATGTGGGCGGTCATCGTGTTCTTCCTGGCCGGCCGGGCCTTGCCGCCACTGAATGACGTCACCCCAGTCACCCGAGGGCGACAACTGCTCGGTTATGCCATGTTTATTGTGCTTGCATTGATCATCGCTCCGATGCCTCACGGCTTCTGGTCGGCAACGGGAATTCGTTGCCCTTATCTTTAAGAGGAAATTTTTTTAAGAGGTGCCATATGAATACACTCGACAGCAAACGCTTTGGATTTGGGGTTGGCTCGGCTTTCGTGCTGATTAATATCGGGTGTGGCTTAGTCAGATTGGTTCTGCCCAAAGACGCCGCGATCTGGTTCTTCAACAGTTTCGCACACGTGGACTGGACCTCGATTACCCGATGGACGATCTCGCCGTGGGAATGGGTGATCGGAACGATTGAGGTCTTCATTCTTGGCTGGCTGGCTGGATTTGTGATCGCCGCTGTCTATAACTGGACGGGCAGGCTCTGTGACGCGATCAGCGTGCCAAAAGGGATTTCGCCCGAGTTGGCGCGGACTGGCAAGCTCTCGGTGCTGGTGCTGGCGATCATTTTCGCCGGAGGCAGCATCGCGCGAGCAGATCAATCCGAAGCCGATCACGCCGCACACCATCCGAAACAGGAGGCGAAGGCGCTGCCCGCGCCCGCAGCTCCTGCGACAGCACCGAGCGAGACGGTGGAACAACTCCGCGCCAAGATCGCGAAGTTGGAGGCCCAGCTCAAACAGCAGCCCGGGGGCATGGGTGGCGGAGGGGGAATGGGCATGGGAATGATGATGGGAGGCGGCAAAGAAGGTGGCGGAATGGGCATGAAAGGCATGGGCATGATGGGTGGCATGGGTGGCAAAGACTCGCCGCAGGGAGCAGGGATGTGCTGCTGCAAGTGCGACGGTGCGATGATGATGATGAATGAGCAGCGGCAGGCACCGACGACTCAGCCGCAGCACTCGCACGATCACAAGTAGGAGGCGCAGTTATTTTGTCCCGCATGTTGAGGCTGTGAGCAGCACGAGCTAAAGTCAAAGTGGGCGGCAGTACTCCCCGGCCAAGTTCCCCCCTCTTGGCCAACTGCCGCCCATTTATTTTTTAGCGACCTGGCCACCAAATTGATGGAGAAGTGATGGCCACCGATTCGGTAACTCCCACCGACACCCGCACCTATACATGCCCAATGCATCCCGAGGTCCGCCAGATTGGGCCGGGAAACTGCCCCAAGTGCGGCATGACGTTAGCGCCGGTCGAAGCGGAGCAGGCCAAAGAGAAAGTCGAATACGTCTGCCCGATGCACCCGCAGATCGTCCGCGATAAGCCGGGGAATTGCCCCATCTGCGGCATGGCGCTGGAGCCACGCACGGTCACGGGCGAGGAGGAAGCCAACCCTGAATTGATCGACATGACGAGGCGCTTCTGGATCAGCACAGCGCTGACGGTGCCGCTGGTTGCTCTTTCAATGTCCGAATATCTGCCCGGCCGGCCAGTGGAGCGCCTGTTGTCCCGACAGTTCCTGATGTGGGCACAATTGATCCTCTCAACGCCGGTGATTCTTTGGGGCGGCTGGCCGTTCTTCACCCGAGCCTGGGTATCGGTGGTCACGCGGCAGTTGAACATGTTCACACTGATCGCGCTGGGTGTGGGCGTGTCATATGTGTTTAGTCTCTTCGCCACCTTCGCCCCTGGTATCTTCCCGCCCTCATTCAGAAACAAGCACGGAATGGTGGAAGTCTATTTCGAAGTTGCGGCGGTTATCACCACGCTGGTGTTGTTGGGGCAGGTGCTTGAACTGCGCGCCCGCAGTAGAACGAGCAGTGCGATCAAGGCACTCCTTGGTCTCGCTCCGAAGACCGCGCGGCTCGTGAAGGATGACGGCAGCGAGGAGGATGTGCCGCTGGAGCAGATTCAGGTCGGCCAGCGCCTGCGTGTCCGCCCGGGCGAGAAGATCCCGGTCGATGGCACGATTCTCGAAGGCAAGAGCGCGGTGGATGAGTCAATGATCACGGGCGAGTCAATCCCGGTTGAGAAGCAGCCGGGTGATAGAGTCATCGGCGGGTCGGTCAACAGCACTGGCAGCTTCATCATGCGCGCAGAGCGTGTAGGCCGGGAAACGCTGCTCGCGCAGATCGTGCAGATGGTCAGTGAAGCGCAGCGCAGCCGCGCACCGATTCAGCGGCTGGCGGATGTTGTCTCGGCATGGTTCGTACCGGCCGTCGTGATCATCGCGATTGTCACTTTCATCATTTGGGCCATCGTTGGCCCGTCTCCGGCCCTGGCGTATGCGGTTGTTAACGCGGTGGCGGTGCTGATCATCGCCTGTCCCTGTGCGCTGGGACTGGCGACGCCCATTTCCATCATGGTGGGTGTGGGCCGCGGCGCGAACGCCGGAGTGTTGATCAAGAATGCCGAAGCACTGGAGATTATGGAGAAGGTGGACACGCTCGTCGTCGATAAGACTGGCACACTAACGGAAGGCAAGCCGCGCCTCGTGTCGCTGATCACACTGCCCGGGCAGGATGAGACAACCATTCTCGCCTACGCCGCGGCCGTGGAGCGCGGAAGTGAACATCCGCTGGCCGCTGCAATTGTGGCCGGCGCGGTTGAAGGTGAGGTGAGCATACCGAAGGCAGAGAATGTCCAGTCCGTGACCGGCAAAGGGATCACCGGCATTGTCAACGGGCATCGGATCGCTTTAGGCAACATCAAATTGCTGGAACAGCTGCAAGTTGGTCCCGGCGTTGCGGTCGCTCGTGCAGAGCAGCTTCGGGCAGATGGTCAGACGGTCATGTTTCTGGCCGTGGATGAAAAACTGGCGGGCATCGTGGGAGTCGCCGATCCGATCAAACCCTCAACACCTGAAGCGATAAGATTGCTTCGGCAGGAGGGCATTCGACTGGTCATGCTCACCGGCGACAGCCGTACCACCGCGCTGGCGGTCGCGCGGAAGCTGGGTATTGAAGACATCGAAGCCGAAGTGCTGCCGAATCAGAAGCACGAGGTCGTGAAGCGATTCCAAAGCCAGGGTCATGTCGTTGCGATGGCCGGCGATGGAGTGAACGATGCCCCGGCCCTGGCGCAGGCGGATGTTGGCATTGCGATGGGCACCGGAACCGACGTCGCCATGCAGAGTGCGGATATAACACTGGTCAAGGGTGACTTGCGAGGTATCGCTCGCGCCCGCACACTGAGCCGTGCCACGATGCGCAATATCCGCCAGAATCTCTTCTTCGCGTTCATTTACAACGTGCTGGGCGTTCCGATCGCGGCCGGCGTGCTATATCCGTTCCTGGGCCTGCTCCTCAATCCGATGATCGCCGCAGCGGCAATGAGCCTTAGCTCGGTTTCCGTAGTCGGCAATGCCCTGCGCCTGAGGCGCACCGCGCTGTGATCGGGTGAAATTCTGATTTGTAGTAGCAGGATAGACTTGTCATGATTCCCCTTTACCTGCTCCCATCGCTAATTCTCGCTGCTCTTTGTTGTGGGTGCGGAGGCAGTTTGAAGGAGAGGGAACTGCCTGCTGCGCCATCGGAGGCCCTTCGTGCCAACATCAGGACCGTGGCCATCATCTGCGAGCAAAACCCGCGGTTGGAGATGCGCAAGGCGCAGGACAAGGGAAGCGCGGCCACGGAGGGAGCAATCGGGGGATTTCTCAGCGGTGCGGGGGCTGGCGGACATGGCGGTGGCGATTTTGCGGGAGCCGCCCAGGTGTTGGTCTGGATCATCGCCATTCCCATCGGAACGGTAAGCGGGGCAGTGGAAGGAGCGATCGAGGGTGTGCCCAGGGAGCAAATCGAACGAGCCGACCTGGAGTTGAGGAAGGCCGCTGACGAAGTTGACGTTTCCAGCCTGCTTCGCGGCCGGCTTTTGGAGGAGGCACAAAGGAACACTCGGTATGTTTTGCGAACGCCACTTCCTTCGAGTGATGAACAGGATTGCACCGCGCGCTACAAGAAACTGGCTCAAGAAGGTGTAGACACGGTCCTGGAGGTAAGCATCCTGTCGATGGGCTTGGGAGGCAACCGTGAGCCAAACCCGCCGCTTCAGCTGGTCATCAGGGCGCGAGTTCGGCTGGTGCAGGCGATCGATGGGCGCGAGCTTTATGCATACCCGTGGGTAAGCACCTACGGTTCGCATAGGTTTACCGAATGGGCTGAAAATCATGCTCAGCCATTTCGAAGCGGAATTGAACGAGTCACTGGCCTGGCAGCGCGGGGTATCATCGAGGAACTGTTCCTGGTGCACCGTCCGTGAAGCACCGATGCGATCGAAAGTGAGCGATTGTGAGAAGGATCATCCTGGTTGTGATGCTAACGACGTTGGCCGGCTGCACCATCGAACCAAAAATCTGCGGGCTGAAGCCGATCTTCCCTGGGCCGCTTTATGGCGGGCCACTGAGCGGCTCAAACACTGAGCTAATCTTCGTGCCGGTGGACTCGCTACAGCCGACACTGCGCTGGGAGCCCTTTGTGCCCTCCAAAGACAGCGGCATTGCGGCGGACAACATCCAATACGACCTGCGGGTCTGGTCGATCGCGAACGGGTGCCCCGAGGATGAGGTGTACGCACGAGATGGAATCCAAAAGCCATCGCACCGGTTTGTGAGCGCGCTCAAGCCAGCCACGAACTATTTCTGGAGTGTGCGAGCCCGCTTCACGATCGCCGGGCAGGTCCGCGTAAGTCCATGGACACTCTCGCAATACCCCTGGCGCCCCGGGCCGGACCCGTGCAAGCTGCCGACCATTCCCTGTGACAACTATCTTCGGTTCCGGACGCCCGACCCTGGTTAGAACCGTTGCCGCAGCGCTATTCCGCTTCAAATATTTCGACGAACAACTCCCGCACTTTTGTCTTGGCCCGTTTCAGTGCCTGCCGGCCGCGCGCGGTGATTCTGTACGCCTTTCGCATTTTGCCGTTGACGATCTGTTTCATTGATTTGATATATCCCTTCGACTCCAGAGCGTGCAGAATCGGATAGAGAGTGCCGGGGCCGATCCGATAGCCATGCCGCTGCAATTCCTGCATCATTCCCAATCCAAAGACCAGCTCCCTGGCCGCGTGGTGCAGCACATGAATTCGGATCATTCCGCGATAAAGGTCCTGGTCGGCCATTCGCGAGCGAATCGCTTCGAGGTCGTATTTCAGTGAACGGCGTTCGATTATTCCGATCGGATAAGCTCCCTGACCGTCACTGATGGCTAATCCTATGCGCTTGCGGCCGAAATCGATCCCCGCGATTGGCATAACTGGCCTTTAGATAGACTGATATTTCCTATAAGAAAAGCTGTTGAAATAGACGTTATCGAAGTGTTGCGTATGTGAATCAGATCACCTAAGTTGAGCGCGATGGTTCGGGGGACCTTCGCACGCGTATTTCCACGTTTGATCACGGCCTTGGTGGTCGCTGCTCTGGCCACGCTTGCGTCGATTCACCTCTTTTTCCAAG
>JBGPEF010000338.1:0-6338 GCA_041482675.1 Tepidisphaeraceae bacterium
GGATTGCCCTGGTGGTCGCCGATAGCTGCATGTTCCCGCGCGATCTGCTCGATGAGGCCAAAGAGATCGCCTTCAAATCCACCGGAATCCCCACCGATCGAATGATGATTTCGGCCACGCACACGCATTCCGCTCCATCCTCCATGGGATGCCTGGGGAGCGATCCCGATGTGAAATATCAGCGGTTTGTGGTGCCGCTGCTGGCCAAGGCGATCGAGCAGGCCAACGCAAATCTTCGGCCCGCCCGCATCGGCTGGGCCGTGGCCAAAGCGCCCGATTACACCGCCTGCCGCCGCTGGATCTTCGCTCCCAATCAGATGCGCAACGACCCGTTTGGTTTCCTGACGGTGCGGGCGAATATGCATCCCGGTTACCAAAATGCCGCCGCCATGGGCCCGGCCGGGCCGACCGATCCCGATCTTTCGATACTGTCAGTTCAGGGGATCGATGGCAAGCCGCTGGCGCTGCTGGCGAATTTCTCGATGCACTATTTTGGATCGGGAATCGTGTCGGCGGATTATTTCGGAATCTTCGCAAAAAAGTTTGCGATCCTCGCCGGTGCGGATGAAAAGTTTGTCGGCATCATGTCGCAGGGAACCAGCGGAGATGGGTGGTGGGGAGATTACGGCAAACCGGCCGCGAAAAAGTGGACCATCGATGAGTACTCGGAAGGAATGGCCAAGATCGCGTTTGAGGCGTATCGCGGCATCGAGTATGGCGATGATCCGCCGCTGGCAATGAAGGAAATGAAGTTGCCGTTGCGGTATCGGGTGGCGGATGAGAAGAGACTCGAGTGGTCGAGGCAGAAGGTGGCCGCGCTCAACGGGAAAAAGCCGACGGCCCAGCCGGATATTTATGCGCGGGAGCAATTATTGCTGGCGGAGAAGCCCGACCGCGAGCTGAAGCTTCAGGCGATTCGCATCGGGGATTTTGGAATTGCCGCGATTCCCAACGAAATCTTTGCGCTGACGGGGCTGAAGATCAAAGCGCAAACACCGCTGAAGTACACGATGGTCATCGAGCTGGCCAATGGAGCTGAGGGGTACATTCCGCCACCCGAGCAGCACCGGCTGGGGGGATACACCACATGGGCCGCGCGGACGGCGGGATTGCAGGTGGAAGCCGAACCGAAGATTGTTGATGCAATGCTTGGATTGCTCGAAGGCGTAGCCGGAGCGGCGCGGAAGCCGATGGTGGAACCCAACGGACGATACGCACAATTAATTTGGTCTTCCCGGCCCGCTGCTTATTTCCGCATGGGTGAAGCGGCGTGGTCACCGGCGCTGGATGTCTGCGGGCAACATCGTGATGCTCAGTATGAAGCCGGTGTGGTGCTTTATCTGGATGGGCCGCAGTCACCACAATTCTGCGGTGAAAACCAATCCAATCATTGCCCCCATTTCGCCGGCGGACGGATGAAAATAAACCTTGCCGGCATCAAAAACCAATACACTGTCGAGCTCTGGTTCTACAACTGCCTCTCCCCCGACGCCCGCCCCGTCACCGGCTATCTCTTCTCCCGCGGCCCCGACGGCGCTGAAGATGCCCCCGGCGATCATGTCGGCATCGGCGGCACCTTCGCCTCCAAGGGCAAACTCATTTTCTTCAACGGCAACAAGCGCAACGAAATCCTCTCCGGCAACACCGACATTCCCCTCCGCACCTGGAACCATCTGGTCATCACCCGCGACGGCCGCCGCGTGGCGCTTTATTTAAATGGCAACCCCGAGCCCGAAGCCATCAGCGATGTTGACATCACCTATCCGGCCAACACCGAGCAATTCTTCATCGCCGGCCGCAACGACAACTTCGCCAACTTCGAAGGCAAGATCGACGAAGTCGCCATCTACGACCGCGCCCTCAAGCCCGATGAAGTCGCCGATCATTTCAAAGCCTCCGGCATGCCCGCGCGGCAAAATGCGCCGGCCCTCAAGCGCGATTCCGATCCGAAATCACCCGAGGAAGCGCTCAAGCTCCTGCACGTCAAAAATGGCTACGTGATCGAACAGGTCGCGTGCGAACCGGTGGTGGTCGATCCGGTGGCCATCGATTGGGGGGCCGATGGCAGGCTGTGGGTGGTCGAGATGGCCGATTATCCTTATGGTATCGACGGCAAAAACAAACCCGGCGGTCGGATCAAGTTTCTCCAGGACACCGACGGCGATGGCAAATACGACAAGGCCACGTTGTTCATGGACGGCATCAACATGCCCAACGGCATCATCGCCTGGCGCAATGGCGTGATCGTGACGGCCGCGCCGGAGATTTTTTATGCCGAAGACACCGATGGCGATGGCAAAGCGGATCTGAAAAAGGTGCTCTACAAGGGGTTCAAGGAAGGCAATGCACAATTGCGCGTGAATTCCCTGCGCTGGGGCCTGGACAACTGGATTCATTGCGCCAACGGCCTGAGCGGCGGAACAATTCAATCGTGGAAGGGCGATGGAAAGCTGGAATTGGGCAGGAAAGATCTGCGAATCAGGGCGGATGATGGCACCATGGAACTGGAATCCGGCTGGACCCAATTTGGCCGGAATCCGGATGACTGGGGCAACTGGTTCGGCTGCGACAACAGTCATCCGCTCTATCATTACGTGCTGGAGGACCGCTATCTCCGCCGCAATCCGTTGGTCACGCTACCCGATCCCAAGCACGAGGTGCTGACGCCGGCGAATCCGAAAGTGTACAACCTCAGCCGCCCCCAAAAGCGCTATCACAGCTTCGAGCACGGCGGCCACTACACCTCGGCCTGCTCGGCCATGATCTATCGCGACGAACTTCTCTTCCCGCGCAGCGAGGTCCAACACAGCTTCACCTGCGAGCCCGTCCACAATCTCGTCCAGCACAACATCGTCCGCGAATCCGGCCCCACCTTCACCTGCACCCACCCCGATGATGAAACCGATCACGACTTCGTCGCCAGCGAAGATCCCTGGTTCCGCCCCGTCATGGTGCGAACCGGCCCCGACGGCGCCCTCTGGATCGCCGACATGTACCGTTACATGATCGAACACCCCGACTGGCTTCCGCCGCAGGGCAAGGCGGAGCTCATGAAGTTTTATCGCGATGGCCAGGAAACGGGGCGGATTTATCGCGTTTATCCGAAAGACAAAAAGCCGCGGGCGATCCCGAACCTCGCGACGATGGATGCGAAGCAACTCGTGACCATGCTCGAACATCCCAGCGGCTGGGTCCGCGACAAGGCACAGCAGATGTTGATTTGGAAGAACGATTCCGCAGCGCAGGCGGCGTTAGAGGAACTGCTTAAGCACGCACACCTCCCACAGGCTCGCCTCCAGGCGCTTTGCACATTGGATGGGCTAAACGCACTATCACCAGCGCTCATCGCGGACGCACTGAAAGACCCCAACCCCGCCATTCGCGCCCATGCGATCCGATTGGCGGAAACGCGGCCTCAACTGACCCAAGCGATATCAAAACTGGCCAAAATCGAATCCGATCCAAAGGTGCGCTTGCAGTTGGCTTGTTCATTGGGGGAATTGAACGGCCCCGAAGCGGCCGCCGCGCTGTGGGATTTGGCCGAGGCGAGCAACGATGCGTATCTCAACGGCGCGATCATGAGCTCGGCCCCAAAACATTACGATCTACTGGCCGAGCGGCTCATCAGCTCAAAGCAACCCGCGGCGAAACCACTTTTCGGCGATTTGCTTCGCATGGGCCTGGCCCTGAACAATCGCGACGGCATGGCAAGGATGCTGAAGGTGCTGGTCGAGCCACGCGATGATGTCTCTGTTCAATCGCAGATGGAAATGCTGGGCACATTTTTCGATGCGATGGCGCAGAGGAATACCACCGCCGTCGCCCTGGCCAGCGCCGCGAACGATCAACTCACCGAGATTTTGCAGGAACTGACCGAAGTGATCGATGCTGCGCACGTCATCGCTGCCCAACCGGATGAGCCAAAGCAGCTGTTGGCAGCCGTGGGCCTGTTGGGCCGCGATATGCGTCGAAGTGCGCCGGAATTGGTCATCCTTCGGCGCCTGCTCTCGCCGCAGGTGAACACCGAAGTGCAATTGCGCGCGGTCAAGGCGATGGCGCGTATCGGCGATCGAAAAGTCTCGCCAATCGCGCTCGAGCATTGGGCCTCCCATTCACCCACACTGCGAAGCGCCATCGCCGACACGCTGATCGCCAGCGAAACAGGATCGATGGACCTGCTGGCGGCGATGCAGGATGGAAGAGTCGCGCCGAGTGATCTGGATGTCCCGCGCAAGGAACGACTGGCGAAGCATTCCTCGCCCAAGGTGCGGGCACTGGCGAATAAAGTGTTGAAGGCAATCGAAACCAACCGCCAGGACGTGGTCGATGCGAACCGATCAGTGCTCTCGCTGACCGGCAACCGCACCCGCGGCGCAAAAATGTTCACCACCCACTGCGCCACCTGTCATCACATGGAAAACATCGGCACCGAAATCGGCCCCGGCCTGGTTTCCGTCACCAATTGGTCCGGCGAAGCTCTTCTCACCGCCATCCTCGACCCCGACCGCCAGGTCGAGCCGCGCTATCTTTCCTACACCGCCAAATTGAATAACAACGACGAAATCTTCGGCATCATCACCGCCGAAACCGGCGGCGGAATCACCCTGAAAGGCCTCGACGGCAAAGATCAAAACATTCTTCGCAGCAACCTGAAATCCCTCACCTGCACGAATCATTCGTTGATGCCGATGGGCTTCGAACAGGCGATGACGAAGCAGGAACTGGCCGATTTGATCGCGTATCTGCAAACGGCGCATTGATCTGGCTTTGTAGTGTGTGCTTCAGCACACCATTAAATGCGCGGTGTGCTGAAGCACACCCTACGGCAGATGATGCTCGATATACCGGCAATTGATCACCTTCTCCATCAGATCCTGTGGCAAATAGTAATACTGATTCGACGCCTCAAACCCAATCCGCGAATCCTCGCGCGTCAGCCTGAACAAACTCACCGCCAGCTCCTTCTCGTCCGCCAAAATCTTCTTCATCTTCGCCGTTCTCTCTTCCCCAGCCGCCGAATCCCGCGCCAACACAAACCTCACCTGATTCGCCACACTCTGAAAATGAATCCGCGCCGCCCGCGCCACCGCCAGTTCCTTTTTCGCATCCGCCTCGCGCTCGGGTGGCGCTTTGGCAACGGCCTTCTCCAATTCCTCAATTCCCTCCCTAAACCCCCCCGCCACCTTCTCATATTGCCCCGCCAGCACCTCTGCGG
This sequence comes from Tepidisphaeraceae bacterium, assembly GCA_041482675.1. GTDB lineage: Bacteria > Planctomycetota > Phycisphaerae > Tepidisphaerales > Tepidisphaeraceae > JBGPEF01. The sequence goes on from JBGPEF010000338.1 coordinate 5,216, forward strand.
GATACGGGCCACTCCACCCCTTCACATCGTCATACGGAATCCCCACCATCGTCGCCGCGTATCTGCTGCGCTTGGCAAACAGCAGATTCGCCGGCCCCAATTGAATCGGCGCGTTGTAAATCACCCCTCCATCAAACGGATATTCCCGAAATGCATCGCCGAACTTCTTCCACGCCGCGCGCGCCGTCAGCGCACCCTCGCCGAATTTCTCGCTCGCCAGCGAATCCAGCGCCTGATCTTTCGTCTGACGCGGAAGCGTCCCCAATCTCCTCACCAGATCCAGATTCGCCGACGGATACCCTCCCAGCGTCCAGCTCAGCATAATCCCATCCACATTCGCTTCGTTGAGATTCGAAACATGCTCCCCCACCAACTCCAAAACGGGCAATGCCGGCACCGCCGACAATTCCCACGAATTATTCGCCTGAATTTTCGCCACGCATTTCAACCCCGCCTCGCGCGCCAATTTCCAATGCCGGCTCGCTCGAGGCCCCGGCCCAACCGTCGAAATCGAATACTCCCCCACCGCCGTCTTCACGCCGCCTCTCGTAATCGGAATCGACCACTCACTCACCGACATCAGCCAAACCGATTTCGGCAGCCCTCGAATAATCTCGGCCGCATCCCCATCATTCCACCCCCAATCCCAAATCAGCACCCGCGCCTCTGGATTTCCTCGATGCACTCCCATCTCGATCGTCGCATTCACCTCCGCGATGATCGACGCCGCCGACCGCCCCTTGCAATGCGGGCACGCGCGATGCTGCCCATGCGAGGCGCAGTTCGTCAGATTCTCCGACGCCGAAATCGTGAACACACCCCCCAGGTTCGGCACCGATGAAAAAACATGCGCCAGCGCATCCCCCATCCACCGCCGAACCAGCGGATTCGATGTACACATCGCCGTATATTCCCCCTCGCCCACCCCCGCCATCTCAGCGCGATCCTTGAAGAACGCCGCCGGCATCGCCCGCGGCTCATTCATATACAAATAGACCCCAATCCCAAACCGCCGCGCCCGCTCCACCAATTTCCTCAGCTCCGCCAGCCGCTTTTCGCTCCCCTCCCCAAATTCAGGAAATGTCGGATCAGGCGCAAGCTGCCGCAGCACCGCGTGCAGCCA
>JBGPEF010000339.1:0-6327 GCA_041482675.1 Tepidisphaeraceae bacterium
CAAATCAATCATCGAGCGCGCCAAACCAAAACCCAACGCACGCTTCGTGATGTGTCACAGCGAGGCCGGTTTTACAGTCAACGTCCCCCTCAAGGAATTCATCGCCGACGACTGCATCCTCGCCTATGAATGGGAAGGCAAGGACCTGACGGCCGAACATGGCTGGCCCCTGCGCGGGCTGGTGCCGCGGCTCTATCTCTGGAAAAGCGCCAAGTGGATCCGCGGCATCGAGCTGCGGGCCACCGATGCCCCCGGCTTCTGGGAGCAGAACGGCTATCACATGCACGGAAACCCCTGGGTGGAAGAACGATTTGGCTGGTGAGCCAGGCCCGCGCTACTACGCCGTCCATTCTTCGATGGTGGGTGGCTTGGGCAGCCGTACTCGGATGCCCGTGTCGTTCCCTCCGCGACGCCCCCCCACCTCTTCAGCATACCCGGCGCACCACCTGTACAACTTTTGCCAACGCGATGAGACTTTCGAGTTCACGGCCGCGATGGCTGCGAACCTGACAGCAAAGCCTCGGGAGGTTCAGTGCCTGGTACGGCCGCTCCATGAAGCTGATCGCCAGTCTTCTCCGCGCGGCGGCGCTTCAGCGCCCACACCGCGATGCGCAGGGCGAGGAATGCGCCCACCAGCAGCATGTCCCACATCGACCCCAGCGCCCTCAGATCGTGTATGTGGATGCGGATGCGATAAGCCGCGAGGAACATCAACGGGTAGGAGAGCGACCGCAGCGCCCGCGGCAGTTCCACGCGCCGCAGGTTTGGATTGTGCCACGAAAACCCCCCGCCGCCCGCGCCGCTCTTCGGAAGCGGCCAGCGATAGGGGAACAGCATCGGGACCCGGCCGCGGTAGTCGGCGTATGCGTCGCCGAAAAGCCCGGCCATCACACCTTCCTCCCTCCGCATGACCCGGACGTACACAATCAGCCACCACACGGGCGCTACCACTGCCAGCACCCACCAGCCGCTCATGACCACGATGCTTATGTCGAGGATAAAATTGGCCAGGTAGAACGGGTGACGCACGAAGCGGTACGGCCCGCCGCTCGTCACTTCCTTCTCCTGATGCAGGCAACCCTTGGCCCAGAGTTGCATGGCCATCCCCGCCAGCAGCAACGGCGTGCCAATGGCGACCCATTTGGGCGTGGTGTGCCCGGCAATCAAACCGATCGCGATCAGGTAGGTCCGAACCCCGCTTCGGTCCCACGGCACACGCATGCCCATGTCTACTCCTTCTCGATTCGATGAAGGTAAGCTCCGCTGGGATCGACCACAAGCCCACAAGCAGCCCGACCCGTGCATTGATACATTCGGCGCGGCAAAACCAGTACAATGCCCCGTTCGCGTGGAATCGCCAGCAACATTGTCACAACCGACAGAGCAGCGCGGAGCATGGAAGCTCGCCTGGCTCACCCCGCTGCGATGCCGCATCATCCTGGCCGGGCTCATGGCCTTTGGCCTCTGGGGCCACTGGCGCTATCTCACCAACGATTGCCCGATCGACCTCTCCGGCGATGAAGCGCATTATTGGGATTGGTCTCGGCGATTGGACGTCTGCTATTACAGCAAAGGCCCAATGGTCGCGTGGCTGATTCGCGCCAGTTGCGCCATGCTGGGCGACACCATGCCGGCCGTGCGACTCCCGGCACTAATCCTCGCGGTCGGCAGTTCCATTCTCACCTACTGGCTCACCCTCCGCCTTTTTAAGAGCGATCGAATCGCACTCGGCGCTGTATTGCTCAACCATCTCGTCCCCATGTTCGTCGCCGGCAGCGTTCTCATGACCATCGATCCGCCCTTCTTTTTCTTCTGGGGCGCGGCCACCTGTTTCGCCGTGAAGGCGGTATTCGACGAGCGAAAGTGGGCATGGATCGCAATGGGCATCGCCATCGGCCTTGGTTTCTGGGCCAAATTCACCATGCTCTACTGGCTGGTCGGCCTGCTGCTCTTTTTGATCGTCGATCGCGACAGCCGCCGCTGGCTGCGCTCACCCTGGCCGTGGATTGCAACCCTTATCGCCCTGCTTTTCACGATCCCGGTCCTGCTCTGGAATCATCGCCACGGCTGGGTCTCCGCGCGTCACATCGTCAAAGACGCCGGCGAAGGTGGAAGAGCGGGCTTTCATCCGATGAACCTCGCCGAATTTATCGGCGGCCAGATCGGCGCGGTCGGCCCAACCATGGCCGCCATCCTCGTCACCGCGGTTCTCTTCGCCCTGCGCCGCCGCCGCGATCCATCACCCGAATCGCGCGCCATGCGCTATCTCCTCTCCATGGGCCTGCCGCTGCTGGGCGTGATCGCCATCCTCAGCCTCGTCACCAAAGCCCAGGTCAACTGGCCCGCGCCGTCGTATTTCGCGCTGCTCATCCTCGCCGCCCATTTCCTCTCCACGCGAATGCACGACCCCGCCGCCTGGCGCAGATGGCGCGGAATCGTCTGGATCACCATCATCTTCGGCATCCTCTGCACTCCCATCGCCCACAACACCCAGCTCCTCTACAAGCCCGTCAACCAATTCGGCAAAATGATCGGCCGCAAAAACATTTCCCCCCGCCAATGGGACCCCACCTTCCGCCTCCGCGGCTGGCACGAATTCGGCGCGGCCATCTCCAAAGAACTTGCCACCCTCCGCCCCGGCGCGATGGTCATGTGCGAGGACTATCAGTCAACCGCCGAGGCCGCCTTTTATGTCGATGGCCAACCAGCAACCTATTACGTCGGCTCCTGGCTCCAGCAGCCCGCGCGGCTGAGCCAATATGATATTTGGCCCGACCGCCGCCTCGATCGTGAGGATCTGCGCGGCCGCGATGCCATCTATTTCGGCCACGACGGCGTCGCCGGCAGCGGCCTGCCGCCGGCCGATGTTGTCGCGGCCTTCGAGAGCGTCGAAAAGCTGCCGGATGTAAAAATCTATCGCGTCGGCCTGGAAATCCGCTCTTTTCGTCTCTGGCGCTGCCGCGGTTTCAAGGGCATGCACCGGGCCGCGGTTTTGAAAAAATACTAGGGCACCATTTTGGACCAAACCGCAACACTCCCCTGCTCCTGGCGTAAGCTGATCCTCATGTGCGTGATCTCCTTCGCGCTCGTTGCCGCCGTCAGCATGATGGACAGCCGCGTTGCCGAGTGGGTCCACCTTCACGTCAAGCCGAAGGTGATGAAATCATTCGTGGTGACTGCGATCAAAAACGTGGGCGTCTATTACTGGTCTACGATTGCCGTTGCAATCGTCGTCGCCTGGCGCCATCGCTGGCATCTCCGAGCCTCCATCTTCATCCTCATGACCGGCCTGGTCTGCCTCATCGGCAATCTCCTCAAATGGATGATCGGCCGCACCCGCCCCTTCAAACTTGAACCGCGTATCGGCGAAGCCGTCCCCTTCGAGCTCCAACCCTTCCGCAGCGGCTGGGAAGGACTATTCGCGCAAAAAAACCTCGCCTTCCCCTCCGGCCACACCATGGTCGCGTTTGCGACCGCCGCCGGCCTCGCTATCCTTTGGCCCAGATGGCGGTGGTTCTTTTACGCCGCCGCCACGCTGGTCGCCGCCGAGCGAGTGCTGGAAAATGCCCACTGGCTCAGCGACGTCGTCGGCGCGGCCGGCCTGGCCATTTGCGGCGTACACCTGCTGTGGCGAATCATGCTCCCATGGGTGACCGCCCCCCCGGGCATCAAAAATGAGCCGCAAACCACCGCGAATTTGAGTCAACTATGAGCGACGCGCCTTATCTTTCGCTGGTGATCCCGGCCTACAACGAACAGGAGAATATTCCTGTCCTGTTGCAGCGAGTCGGCGCTGCGCTCTCGCAAACCGGCAAGCAATTCGAGGTCCTCATCGTCGATGATGGCAGCACCGATTCGACTCCCAAATTGCTTGAAGAAGGCATGCAAAAATATCCCTGGCTGCGCATCCTCCGCATGGCCAAAAATGGCGGCCAAAGCGCTGCCTTCGAAGCCGGCTTCAAGGCCGCCCGCGGCCAGGTCATCGCCACCATCGACGCCGACCTTCAAAACGACCCCGAAGAAATCCCCCGTCTCCTCCCCATGCTCGACGGCTACGACATGATCACCGGCTGGCGAAAAGATCGCCACGACACATCGTTCCGGCGTCTCCAGACAAAAATCGCCAACCGCGTCCGCAACTGGCTCAGCGATGAAACCATCAACGACTCCGCCAGCAGCCTCAAGCTCTACAAACGCCACTGCGTCGAAGGCCTCAAACTCTTCAACGGCATGCACCGCTTCTTCCCCACCCTCGTCAAAATGCGCGGCTTCACCGTCCTCGAAACTCCCGTCAAACATTCCCAGCGCTATGCCGGCACCGCAAAATACGGCCTGCGAAACCGCGCCTGGCGCGCCTTCATCGATCTTCTGGCCGTGCGCTGGATGAAAAAACGCTACCTAAAATACGAAGTGAGCGAAGTGAAACGTCCGTAGTTTTTACATCATTGGAAAAATTAACAACTATGAACATCAATGGACACGACATCGGAGTCTGCTCCTGGTCTTTACAGCCGCGCGGCATGGAAGAACTCGTCGCCAAAGTCCGCAGTCTCGAGCTCGAGCACATTCAGCTCGGCCTGCTCGATCTGGTCATGCTCGACGACAAGCGAAAATACCTGGAACTCGGCCACCTCAATCATTCCGGCCTGAAAATCACCGCCACCATGATCTCCTTCCCCGGCGAAGATTATTCTTCCATCGCCATCATCCGCGACACTGGCGGCTATGTCCCCGATAAAGAATGGCCCCTCCGCAAACAGCTCACCGTCCAGGCCGCGAAGCTCACCAGCGAATTGGGCGTCAAATGGCTCACCACCCACGTCGGCTTCGTCCCCCCATCCAGCCACGAAAAATACGAGGTGATGATCACCCGCGTCCGCGAGATCGCCGCCGCCCTTGGCGAGCTTGGCCTGGAATTGCTCATGGAAACCGGCCAGGAAGAGGACACCGAGCTCCTCCAATTCCTCAACGACCTGGCCGTCCGCAACATCCACATCAACTTCGACCCCGCCAACATGATCCTCTACGGCGCGGGCGACCCCATCGAAGCCGTGCAAACCCTCGGCCGCCACATCCGCCATGTCCACATCAAGGATGGAAACCTTTCCAAACAACCCGGCGTCATCTGGGGCGAAGAAGTCCCCTTCGGCACAGGCCAGGTCGGCCCGCGCAAATTCTCCAACGCCCTCAAATCCGTCGGCTACACCGGCCCACTCGTGATCGAGCGCGAGGCCGGCAACAATCGTCTCGCCGATGTGAAAACCGCCATCGAAGCCCTTCGCGCTGCCGGTTAATCCATCTCCGGCATCTGCCGCTCATCACCCAGCGAGACGATCTGCCTGGTATGCCCAAACGTGCGCAGCTCATACAACCGCCGCATATTCTGCTGCGCGGGCGCATAATCACTGTCGGCCCGGATCGCCTTGCCATAAAAACTCGCCGCCGCATTCTTGTTTCCCTGCACCTCGCGCAAAATCCCCACCAGATTAAAAAACGCCGGATCATTCCCCGCGATCACCCCCGCCTGCATCAGCAGCGCCTCGGCCTCGCTCCACGCCTCGCGTCGAAACGCTCGCCGCGCCATGGCCAGCGTGGCGTCGTAACCCAGTCGTGCTGATGACACCTTTGGTAGCTCAAAGACGATCCAGCTATTCCATGTCATATTTCATCTCCACTTGCGGGCCGATGATCCGCACCGTCAGCGGCCGCGACGATTTCCCATCCGCCGCCGCCATGCCCCACGCAATGGCAAACTGCTCGAGCTGCACCTCAGCGCTGCTCTTCTCCGACGTCCCCAGCACCACTTCCCTGGCATTCAAATCGCGCGCGGCCGTGGCGATCGCATAAAGCGGGTTGTTGGTCGGAATCACCAGCGGAAACACCCGTTTCCCCGCCTCCTCCGCCACATTCACCACCCGCGTCAGCACTTCTCTGTCGTTATCATCCAGCCGCAGCTCCTCCGGCGTGATCCCCGGCGTCAGCGGCGGCAACACCTTGCAGGTGATCGACACGATGTCCTGCCGGTCCGCATCCACCTCTCCAAGCACTTTTTCCAGCGCAGCCATGCTCCTGGGATTCCGCACCGCCACGATGATCGGACCCGGATGCATCAGCCCCAGCGATTCAGCCGTCGGCGCATCGGTAACATTCTCATTGAACTGCTCCAGATGCTCGTGATGTTTTCCCCGCCGCAGCCGCCGCGAAATGTGCTCGCAGATCACGAAAACCGCCAGAAATCCGGCCGTAAATCCGATCCCCCAGATCGTCGCCACTTTCTTCGTCAGCAAATTGATCAGTGCCGTGCTTAGCAGGATCAGGAAAATCACC
>JBGPEF010000340.1:0-6322 GCA_041482675.1 Tepidisphaeraceae bacterium
CCCCGCCGCCACCCCCACCGACCCACCAATCAACCCCCGCCGCGTCATCCTTCTCATCCCCACATCCTACCACCCCCCGCATCCCACCCGCCATTCGCCCCGATTTCTCGTAGGGCATGCTTCATCATGCCGCCTCCCAGCCGCATCGCGGCACAAGACGATAGCCCAGGACGCAACCACTGCGGTTTATGAACGCGAGAGGAACAAGCCCCGGTCGCGGCGAAAGAATCGCCAACATCTCTCTCCCTCTTCTCTTCCCTCAACCGCACCCGCTACCTGTCCGCGTGCGAGTGGCTGTGCCGTGTAAAACCGGGCACCGGAGGCCAGCGATTCCCGCATCGCGCCAGCCCGCTCACCCCTGTACCCCCTCCTCCCTTCCTCCCCCGCATTGAACAAACTGCCTTCAGTAAGTCACCGCAGGTGACGCTATCTCAACGGATTTTCGGGGGTGCGGGGGGTACTCCCCCCGCGTCCGCGGCATGAAGGCAAAACCAAACGAGCCCCGACTCCAACGGAACATCCAATAACGATCACGCACTCCCACTCCCAATCCAAAAAACCCTCCCTTAAATCAACCTCTCCCCAATCTGCACCGCATTCGTCGCCGCCCCCTTCCGAATCTGATCCCCGCTCACAAACAACTCAATCCCCCTCCCATCCTCCCGCGATATATCCTGCCGAATCCTCCCCACCAGCACCTCATCCTGCCCACTCGCCTCCAGCGGCATCGGAAAATGGTTCCCCTCCCGATCATCCACGACTCTTACCCCCGGTGCCTTCCGCAGAATCTCCCTCACCTCATCCGCCGTAATCGGCCGCTCAAACTCCAGGTTGATCGACTCCGAGTGCGCCCTCGGAATCGGCACCCGCACGCAAGTCGCCGCAATCATGATCCGCGGATCACCAAAAATCTTCCGCGTCTCATTCACCATCTTGTTCTCTTCCTCGTTGTACCCATTCTCGGCCACCTTCGTGTTGTGACAGAACAGGTTGTTCACAATCTGATGCGGGAACTTCTCCTTCACAATCGGCCCGCCAATCACCCACGCCTTCATCTGCTCATCCAGCTCATGCAACCCCGATGCCCCCGCCCCCGACACCGCCTGATAAGTCGAAACGATAATCCGCTTCACCCGATTCACCTTATGCAGCGGCCAGACCGGCACGTTCATGATGATCGTCGAGCAATTCGGATTGGCGATCAGCCCGTTGTGCCTGTGAATCTGCTCCGGGTTCACCTCCGGCACCACCAGCGGCACACCCTCCTTCATCCGAAACGCGCTGGTGTTGTCAATCACCACCGCCTTCGCCGCCACCGCCGCCGGCGCAAACTCCTTCGAGATCGCCCCCCCGGCCGAAAAGAACGCAATGTCGATCCCCTTAAAGCTGTCCCTGGTCATCTCCTCAACCGTGTACTTTTCGCCAGCAAATTCCACCACCTTCCCCGCCGACCGGCTCGACGCCAGCAGCCTCAGCTCGCCAATCGGAAACTTCCGCTCCGCCAAAACGGCCAGAAACTCCTGCCCCACCGCCCCCGTCGCCCCGGCTATCGCTACATTGACCGACATGACTCAACTCCTCTTCTCAACTCATTCCCGTGCCACTGGCAGCTTGCTGCCAGTGCAATCCTAAGCCGCCCCCAAAAACAAAATCAGCCACCGATTTTCAACTCGTCCCGCTCAACCGTGGTTCATTGACAGCGGACCCAATCGTCCGCCTCACCACAGTCGAGCTAGCACGTAGTCTTTTTCATCGGTGGCTTCTTCCGCCAAAGCTTATTGAACTCAATTTCAGCCCATATTGTTCATTATCAACCGGCATGGGTCAAGGGGTGATCGACGAAACTCGCGCCCTACGGCCACGGACGCGAAGGCTGATTGTCCGTATTCCACAGGCGTTGCTTCGCCCCCTCCTCGGGCACCACCGGCCACGTAACCATCCTGCCACCCCCCTCCCCTCCCCGCCACAAACATTTCCACCCCTCCAAATATCCCTCTGCCTCTTTCCGTCTCTGCGTCTCTGCGGTTAAATTTTCTTGATTTTTAACCGAACAAACGCCAATCTAAAACGTATACATAGTGCGAGGAATTCATTACCAGAAAGGGGGTAAGTCAAAATGCTCTTCTCTCACCCACCCATCCGTACCCCCGCCCCCTCCGCGCGCCCATCTTCCACCCCCGATGTAACAAATGCAACGAATTGTAACACCTTTGCGACCCCTCTCTCCCACTTTGGAAGTTGGACGTTGCAAGTTGGATGTTGGACGTTCGAGCACTACAAAACGAACCCTTTTCCCCGCCCCCGCATCCGGGAACCGCTTTTCTCTCCCCGGTGCTCGATTTCCCTCCCAAAGAACCGCCCAGGAACCGAAAAGTACCGCTTTGGTACCGGAAAGTACCGCTTTTCCCCCGCTTTTTTGACGAATTCCTGCCCCTCCCCCTCCACAACCTCTTTCACCAGGCACTTTTGCAAAAAACCGGTTCCGCCGCCCCCTCAAAACACCTTTTTTTCGCTCTTTCCTCTTCCCCTCCCTTCGCGCCTCCGTGCGTCCCTGCCTGCGCGCCCTCGTCAAAAAATCAAACCCACCAAACGAACCCAAATCCCCCTCCACCACCCCAAAAACGCCATTCCCATCTCCACCCACGCCAACTTATTTGACCAATCAAACCCAAACCCCACGCACCCCCTCCCAGGGAAGCTTCCCGCATTTACTCGCTTCACGTTTCACGTCTTCACGTTTCACGTCCCTAACTTTTTCGACCAATCAAACCTATCGCCCCCCTCAATACCTGATCGCCACCAGATTAAAAACCTCCGTCCCCCCCTTCACCATCACCGACCGAACGAACCCAATCCCCCGAGCATAGAACTTCTGCTCCACCACCCCCGGCTCCAGCTCGGTGAATTCCCTGGTCTGCAAAACGTGACCAAACGCCCCAAACGGCACGTCGGCGCTGGTGTTCACGCTTATCACCTTCGCCCGATCCGCGGCCACCTTGCCGGCGAACTCCTGCCGGTAATAATCCCCCACCTTCGGATGCGCCTTCATCACAATCCCCGGCCGAGCCCCATTAACCCCGGCCTGCCACGATCCTTCCGTGCTGACCACCTGCCCATTCTCGATATCCTTGCTGTCCTCCCCGAAATACCAGACATTTCCATCCTTGTCCTGCGCATACCAATCCAGCGTCTCCTCGATCAGCTTCCCCTTGAGATAGACGCGGTCGTGAACCTGCGTGGTAGCGACCCCCATCAGCACCTTGGTCTGATGTGTCACTGTGGTGAGATTCTTGGCCGGCTTGCCATCCTGAACGCCCTTGTAAACATAAGTGGTGCCGGGCAGGAGTGGCATGTAGGGATTGGTGACGGCATCGACGAAGTTGGCCGGGTCGATAGGCGTGACGGCAAACAATCGCCGATCTTCCAGAAGCTCGATTTGAGTCATGGGCGATCTCCAGGATAGTGTGCGAATGGTTTTTATATCACAACATGGCGAGGGGGGAGGTGTGTATAAAGCTGCGGATGCAAAGGGGGATGACGTATGAATGAAACCGAACACAAGCATTTGGGGCAGTTGCGAATTCCAACAGCGGTGGCGGTGTTGCTGATCCTGCTCTGCCTGGCCGGAGGCGTCTATGGAATCTGGCGCTGGATGCAAAAGTCGGAAGTGAACACCGACGCCGTCGCCGTCGATCCGCCGACTCGAGGCGGAGGCCGGGGCGGTGGCGGTGGTGGTGGCGGTGGTGGCGCTGCCGACAAGCAACTGGGCCGGGTCTTCAAGCGGGACGATGGATCGATTCGCGCCTTCAGCGGGAATTATTGGCTGACGATCGTGCCGAAGGGGACAGGAAGCGAAATGACATTGAATGCGGGAAATGGGGATGAGTGGTTGAACAAGGATCAGCAGTTGGTGCTGAAGCTGGCGCACCGGGCGATGCGGGGGGGCAACGCGCTGCGGGCGCTGGAGATTACCGAGGCGCAGATGGCGCAGATGCGGGCAGTGAGTGGCGAGCCGGTGATCCCACTGAGCGATGAGGATCGGGCGCGGCTGGAGGGATTGGTTAAGGCGTGGGAGGCGGCCAGCGATGCGACGCGGATGGAGGCACAGAAGGCGGTGCTGTTGGCGGTGCGCGAGATTGCCAGGAAGAATCTGGCGGCCGGGACGCAGGCGTATGTGGCCAGCATCGAGAAGCTGCGGGGGATGATGAGCGCCCAGCAGTTGGATCGGTACCGGCAAATCGAGTTGGCCCGCAAGGGTGGGAATGGAGCTCCCCCGCCGGCAAAGCCGACGACGGGGCCGTCGCGGGGTGCTTGATCAGGAGAAGATCGTTCGGGAGCGAATTTCATCGAGCTAGGCAGATCGGCGGGTGGTTTTGCGGGCAATTTGCACAAGCGCGCGCAATGCCCGATCAACTGACTCAGAATCCGGAAAGATATGGGCGAGATCGGGGGAAAGGACGATCACATTTGAGCCCCTTGCGTATTGCCTGGCATACTTCCCGCGAACACCACCGCGGAAGTCGTATTCCCTGAGCATGTCTCCATTCGCTTGGCGCTTATGTTCCTTCTTCATAGGAAATCCTTTCGTGCCGAGTCGCTCGCCTGGCACTGATGATTCGAATTACATCTTCTTCTCTTTCCGCAAATACCACAACCAGAAGTCGGCCGCGCGCGGATGTGCCGAGGATGACGAATCGATCTTCATCGCGCGAGTGTGTTGGATCGGGGATGGTGGAGGAGTACACATCGGCAAAGACAGTCGCGGCCTCTTCGAAATCAATGCCATGTTTTCGGCGGTTCTTGCTCGCCTTATTACTGTTCCAGCGGAAAATCATGGCCATAAGTCATCCCGGGTGTTTTGCCATTACCACCTGCGGACCTGAGAGGCGACTTTCATGGGGAGGCCGAAGAGGTCGATGAAACCTCTTGCGGCGGTGACGTCGTAGCCTTCCATGCTGAAGCTGGCGAGTTGGGGGTCGTAGAGGGAGAAGGGGCTGGTGACGCTGGCGGTGGTGGCGCGGCCTTTGAACAGTTTGACTTTCACCTGGCCGGTGAGGGTGGCATTGGTGTAGTCAACGAAGGCCTGGAGTGCCTCGCGCAGGGGGTGGAACCATTGGCCGTAGTAGACCAGCTCGGCATAGCGCAGGGCGACCTGTTGTTTGAAGTGATAGGTGTCGCGCTCGATGCAGATTTGCTCGAGTGCTTTGTGGGCTTCGTAGAGGATGGTGCCGCCGGGGGTCTCGTAGGCGCCGCGGGATTTCATGCCGACCAGCCGATTTTCGGCCAGTTGCACCTGGCCGACACCGTGGCGGCCGCCGAGTTTGTTTAATTCGGCCACCAACTCGTGGCCGGGGAGTTTTTTGCCGTTGAGGGCGATGGGATTGCCGCGCTCAAAGTCGAGGGTGAGGTATTCGGGTTCGTTGGGAGCTTTGGAGATGGGGACGGAGATCATCCAGAGGTCGTCTTTGGGCTCGTTGGCCGGCGATTCGAGGTCAGCGCCTTCGTGGGAGATGTGCCAGAGATTGCGGTCGCGGGAGTAGATCTTGGTTTTGGATTGATCGACCGGGACGTTCTTTTTCTTGGCGTAGTCGATGGCCGATTCGCGGTCGCGCAGGCCGAAGGATGGGTCTTTCCAGGGGGCGATGATCTGGAGCTTGGGTTCGAGGGACATGTAGGTGAGCTCGAAGCGGACCTGGTCGTTGCCTTTGGAGGTTGCGCCGTGGGCGACGGCATCCGCGCCGGTTTCGCGGGCCACCTGGACCTGATGGGCGGCGATGATAGGGCGGGCGATGGAGGTGCCCAGGAGATAATCGTTCTCATAGATGGCGTGGGCGCGGAGCATGGGGAAGCAGTAGTTCTCGATGAATTCCTGGCGGAGGTCCTTGATGACCACTTCATCCGCGCCGGATTTGCGGGCCTTGTCTTCGATGCCTTTGAGCTCGTCGCCCTGGCCCAGCTCGGCCGCGAAGGCGACGAGTTTGACGCCGGGGTAGCGGTCTTTGAGCCAGGGGAGGATGACGGAGGTATCGAGGCCGCCGGAATAGGCGAGGACGATTTTTTTGGGGGGTTGTTGCGATGACATGGGAGAGAAGTATAGGGATTGGGATTGGGCAGGCCATGGGAATGAGCAAGAAGGGGGCGGAGAGGGGGGCGGTGGCTTTGTTCCGTTAAAAAAATTGGCTTGGGCGGAGGCAAAAGTGGCGATTTTGGAGTGCTGGAGGGGGTTTTGGGTTCGTTTGGTGGGTTTGATTTTCGGCCGTGGCTTTGTTCTGCGCTGGGTGGAGGAGCCGCAGATTGACGCGGATGAACGCAGATTGAGGGG
>JBGPEF010000341.1:0-6316 GCA_041482675.1 Tepidisphaeraceae bacterium
GCAGCGTGTAGGTTTTGCTCACCCGCAGTTTCTTCCCATCGGCCATCACGACATCAACGTAATAAGTGGCCGAATGGTCATTCGATTCCCCCAGCACCCAGGTCTCGTTGTGCAGCTCGATCCGCTTTCCATCGACGGTGATTGCCTGCGTGACCAGAGAGCGGCTCGAAGCGGGATCGAGATCCTGATACGGCTTCTGATAGACATACGGTTCTTCCTTGCCCACCACTGCCCGCAGGCGATTCAGCGTCGCCGACGAGATGGCCGCCCCTTTTGGATCGATCGCCAATCCAATCGGATATTCACTGATCTTTCCCTGCGGATCGAATTTGACCGAGCCAATCTGCTTCGGCCTGGCTTCCCCGCCCACAGCGTGAACGCCCGCCGGTTGCGTGGTTGCGACTTGCGTGGCCGGCTGGGTTCCCGGTTGGGCGCTTTGGGTTTGGCCCGAAGTCTGCGCCGGCTTGTCATCCTCATACCACTCCGGATGCTTCTCCTTGAGGTAGTAATTGACCCAGCCCCAGCCAATGACCACCACCAGCGACAGCATCGCAACGATGATAACTCGCTTATCTCGCATCAATCATTTCTTTCTGACACGGGCAAGATGCCCATGCTACGGTGCTTCACCTGCCATCGCGCAGCCGGGTGCCCAGAAAATCATCCAGGTCGTCGATGTCCTCGACCTTCTTGATCGTGGTCTCCACGTCATACGGCACGCGGACGAACTCCACATTGGTCTCGCTGAGGATTACAAAACTGCTCCGCGGATCGCGGTCGCGCGGCTGGCCGACGCTGCCGATGTTGATGATTGCCTTCTCGTCGGCCAGCTCAAACTTTCCATCCAGCTCGTCGGGGCTGTAAAAATCGGGGCCTTCGAGGAAGACCCCGGGCACGTGCGTATGGCCCACAAAACAGATCTTGTCGAAACGTTCAAAAATGCTCACAAACTTCCCCGGATTGGTGTAAATGTCATCCGGGAAAATGTATTCGTTGATCGGCCGCCGGGGCGATGCGTGAACCCCCAAAATCTGGCCCTGCTTGAATCGCACCGGCAAATTTCCCAGAAACTTCCAGCGCCGGCCTCGCCGGACCGGATCGGGATCGGTCTCGAAGCAATTGCGGGTCCAGAAACACGCCTGCTCGGCCCCGCTGTTGAAGTTGAAGGGCTCGTAAAAGACGGCAAAGTCGTGATTCCCCATCAGCGAAATCCGGCACCGTTCGGCCACGATATCCAGGCACTCCATGGGATTTGGCCCATAGCCGATGATATCTCCCAGGCACACGACATCGGTGATGCCGCGCCGGTCAATCTCGGCAAAGACCGCCGTCAATGCTTCGAGGTTGGAGTGAATATCACTGATGAGGGCAAGCATCGTCACCGGACGTCGAGACCATCCCCGTTCGCGGAGTCACAGATGGTAAGGAGGGCCATACAGAGCGTCAAATCGCGCCAAACTGGCCTCTTGCAGGGTCCGCTTCGGCGGAACCGCCCCGCTGGCCGGTTAGTCGTGCTTGATTCGCATTTACAGCACCCTTACATTTGCCCCGGCTCTTTCATGGGTATTTCATGGCCGAAAAAACAGTCGGAGTAGCCCTGCTCGGTTGCGGCACCGTCGGCGGAGGCGTCGTGGCCATTCTCCGCGAGCAACAGCAACTGCTGCTGAGTCGCACGGGAATCAGGTTTGAGCTGCGCCATGTCGTCGTTAAGGATCAGTCTGAATATCCGCCGAACGCGGCCGAGCTGCCGATGTCCACGAACGCCAATTCGGCGATCGACGATCCAAAAAGTGAAATCGTCATCGAGTTGATTGGCGGGACCGGAATTGCCGGGACGTTCATTGAACGCGCTTTGAAACTCTCCAAGCCGGTTGTCACCGCTAACAAATCCCTTCTCGCGCTTCGCGGACCAGAACTTTTTGCCCTCGCTCGCCAGAGCAACACCTGCATTGCGTTCGAGGCCAGTTGCGGCGGGGGAATTCCTATTATCGACGCCCTGACTCGCGGCCTGCTTGCCAATCGCGTCGATGCGCTGCTGGGGATCGTCAACGGGACCTGCAATGTTATTCTCACCCGCATGACCAAGAACGGCTGGTCGTATCAGCAGGCGCTGGCCGAGGCGCAGAAGCTCGGCTTTGCGGAGGCGAATCCGACGCTCGACGTTTCCGGGCGGGATGCCGCGCAGAAACTGGCCATCCTCGCCTCTCTCGCGTTCAACGTCCGCATCGCGGAATCGGATATTCACGTCGAAGGGATCGATACGCTTCAGGCCGCAGATATCCAGTTCGCCTCGGAGCTGGGCTATGTGATCAAGCTTCTGGCGATCGCCGAGCGTAATGCCGGCGACAAGATTTCGCTTCGCGTTCATCCGACGCTCGTGCATCGCGATGACCTGCTCGCGGAGGTCAGTGGGAGCTTCAACGCGATCTCTGTTTTTGGCCATGCCCTTGGTCATGGGCTGTGGTATGGCCGCGGGGCGGGGCGAACGCCGACGGCCAGCGCGGTGGTGGCGGATTTGATCGGGATTGGGATGGGGGTAACTCCGCTGGCGTTCAAACAACTGAAAATCTTCCCCGATCAGACTCCGCCGGCCTCGCTGCTGCCTTTCAACGAGCTGCAAAGCCGCTATTACATCCGGCTGATGGCCAAGGATCAGCCGGGAGTTTTGGCGCAAGTCACGGCTGCTCTCGGCCGGAATCACATCAGCGTCAGCGCCATGCTCCAACACGAGACTCCCGACGGCCAATCAGTTCCGGTCGTCATCACAACCCATCTGGCTAAAGAAGGCGCGATGCAGGCGGCTCTAAAGGAAATCGATTCGCTGAACACGGTCAACCCCCCCACCGTCTGCCTCAGAATTGTCGATCAGCCCAAGGAATTTGCGAGCGCACGCTAAAGGTGTCAAGATTTCAACTCGTTACAAATCCTCGGCTTATATCGCATTGGCGCGATCGCATCTCATCGGCGACAACATATCTTGGGAAGCACTGGCGAATAACTCGCGATGAAAAGCAAAAAAGGCGTAGAAACACCTGAGCAGCGAGAAGCCCGATACCGGAAAGTGCGCCAACCCGGAGTTTTGGAAACGCTGCGCAATGGCTTAATGATCCTCCGGCGCTATAAGCACGAATGGATTCCAGGCCTTGAATCTATGACACGCCGGCAGTTGAAATATGAAACCAATCGCGTCCGAGGGAGCAAGTTCCTGCCCAGTTGGACGCTCAGCCGATATGTCTCGTGGCTGGAACAGAAGGTGATGGAATTGAATTGGAACTCTCAAACCATCGCCGATACAGCTCTCTTTGAGGAAGCACAACCCGTGGGCTACTCAAATGGACGACTGGTGCATAAAATTCGGATTGAATTAAGCAGTAGGTGCATCCACGCCTACCCCGTGGAGGATTGAAATGCCGGATGTGCTCGACATCTCTGCGGAAAATGGCCATCTTGTCGAGCCACCCATCATCGACTCGCTTCACCGCGAGACGGCTCGACGATTATGGGTGATTTCGTTCATTCCGGAACCATCCGTTTCAACTCGCGAAAAAGAGCAGGTGGTGATTGACTTTGGTTCCAGCGAAGGTCGTCGAATCACCCTCCGAATGAAACGCCTGGGAAAACTTTTTGGGCGCCAGATCGATCGTATATTTCACGGCGGTGGTGGGAATTTCAGTTTCGTTCCCAACAAAGGAAAAGCAGTTGATCTGGCCGATCCTCAGCACGATGTCGGCTTTTCGGTGAAGGCTTACGGTGAGCTCACGGATATTGCGATGACGGCCCAGATCGCTTTCCTGTCTTCTAAACTCGCTGGATCGCGCCAGTAACAATCGCAGCCATTCAACTCCGATGAAATACGCCATCATCATTCCCGACGGCGCGGCCGATGAGCCCCTGAAAGAGCTTGGTGGAAAGACGCCACTCGAAGTTGCGCGAACTCCAAATATCGACCGCATCGCCAATGAGGGGCGGCAGGGGCTGGTTCGAACCGTGCCGGAGGGATTTGAATCAGGCAGTGACGTGGCCATCATGACGCTGCTGGGATATGCCCCGCAGAAATATCACACTGGCCGCGCTCCCCTCGAAGCGGCTGCGCAGCGAATTCCGCTTTCGCCCACCGACTGGGTTTTCCGGCTCAACCTTGTCACCGTGATCGACGGAATCATGAAAGATCACTCGGCCGGCGGCATCTCCAACGAAGAAGCCCGAATCCTCCTCCTGGACCTTGCGGAAAAAGCCAACCTCCCTGGTTTCGAATTTCATCCCGGCGTCAGCTATCGAAATCTGCTGGTCTATCGCGGCCAGGAACGCTTCGACATCAAAACCAAACCCCCTCACGAAATCCCCGAAGAGCCGGCCGCGAAATATCTCCCATCCGGCAGAGGCGCGGACAAACTCCTTCGCATTATCGATCTCTCCAAAGACCTTTTCGCCAAACATCCGATCAACCAGCAGCGCCGATTCAAGAAATCAAACCCGGCGACGCAGGTCTGGCTCTGGGGGCAGGGCCATGCGCCAAATATGCCGGAATTCTCCGACCGTTTTGGCATCAACCGCGGCGCGATGATCACCGGCGTCGATCTCCTCCGCGGGCTGGCCGTTCTGCTTGGCTGGGATGTGCTGGAAGTCCCCGGGATGACCAGCTTTCATGACACGGATTACATCGGCCAGGGGCAGGCCACCGCGGCGGCGCTGGATAAATATGATCTGGTTTTCTCTCACATCGAAGCGCCCGATGAAGCCTCGCACCAGGCCGACTACAAGACCAAAATCGACGCCATCGAGCACATCGACAAACACATCGTCGGTCCGGTGCTGCAAAAACTGAAGTCGTTCCCTCAGTGGCGGATCCTCGTCATGCCCGACCATCCCACGTTGATCAGCAATCGCAAACATGGCTATGGTCCGGCCCCCTTCGCGATGGCTGGCGCCAATGTCCGGCCCAATCCCAAGGGTAAATATTGCGAAAAATCCGCCGCCGCCAGCAACCTCTATCTGGAACACGGCGAAGAGTTGATGGAGTATTTTCTGCGCGGCGGCCAGACTTAAATTCCCGAATCCCAAATCCGAAATCCCCTACAAACCCGGAGCGATCGGTAAAACCGTTCCCCGATCCGGCCGGGTTGGCTTGGTTTTCGGCGCTGGGAACTCCGCCTTCTTGCCATCCACCCACACTTTCAAATCCCCATCCTTCATCGAGCCGTTGACCTTGATCTTCGTATCCCCGTGCTTATGGGCCTCCCCCGATCCCGCAACCACCGCCCCGCCAATCTCCACTTCGGCCACCACCTCTTGCGTTTGCGTGTTATAGGTTCCCGTATACTCCCCTTCGTTCGTCGTCCCCTTGAATCGAATATGTTCAGGCAGCCCCATCACCAGCATGTCCCAAAGCATGTGGACCTCGTGCACTGTTGGCGGCGAGCGATCCACCCGCGGGTTATAGAGCCCAATATTCGTCATATGAACCTGCAACCCCCGCTCCACCACATCCGTCACATCGCTCACCGCCTTCTCCGCCATCGGCTCCCATTCTTTCTTCGCCCGAACCGGCCCGAAAACGATCGCCACCACACTCCCCACCACCAAAACCGCCCCCGCGATCATCATCACAAATCCCCACGAGATCGAAACCTTCGCCCCCTTCTCCTTGACCTGCTTGCGCACGCGAATGGCCGCGCCGCCGCCGCCCACGCCCGGCACGGCGAAGACCGTCTTGCACGAAGGGCATTTTACTTTCTTCCCGATCAGCTCATCACGCACATTGAGCCGCTTGCCGCACGAATCACATGACACCGAAATCGCCATGATTAATCTCTCCGCTTTCGATCACGGGCACCCGCCCGCGTGCCTCAACAATTTACCCGCCCCCGCGTTTCCTTGCCCCACTGTACACTCCCGGAATGTATGTTCCGACCGGCCTGCTCTTCTCCGTCGCGTTCATCATCATCGCGTTCGTCGCCAGGGTGCCAACCTACAAGGTATCTCCGCTCTTCCTGATCCCCATTCTATGGGCTCCCTACCTGCTTCGTCGCTGGCTGCACCTGCATCCGTTTCATTACCTGCTGTTTGCCCTGGCTATTCTGCTCCATGACCTGGGCGCTTTCGGGCTGTATCAACGCGGAGTTTTCGGCGTCTCCTACGATATCTACGTCCACTTCTACTTCGCCTTCGCGGCCACGTTCATGATCCACCGCGCCCTCGAGCATCATCTGGGCCTGGGACCGTGGCCAACCGCCCTTTTTACCCTTTTGTTTATCATGGGATTCGGCGGCATCCACGAGGTCATGGAATATGCGTCTTATCTGCTCCTGGGCGAGGA
>JBGPEF010000342.1:0-6303 GCA_041482675.1 Tepidisphaeraceae bacterium
AGTGCGCGGCGTCAGCATCACAGTACCATCGTTGGCGAGCTTTCCATCGATGGTCCCGCGCCGGCCGTTGACATCGTAATCAATCGTGAAGGCGCTTTGGTCAGCCGGATCGGGC
Source organism: Tepidisphaeraceae bacterium (assembly GCA_041482675.1). Taxonomy (GTDB): domain Bacteria; phylum Planctomycetota; class Phycisphaerae; order Tepidisphaerales; family Tepidisphaeraceae; genus JBGPEF01. The sequence continues at coordinate 116 of JBGPEF010000342.1, forward strand.
TGGCCGTCGTAGAAGCGAACACGGTCGGTGGGCGCGAGGCACATCTCCAACTGCCCCGACCGTTTCGAGCCCGGCGCATTGGGGCCGAACACCATTTGATGCACATAGGGAGATAGAAACCGCCCATTCAGGGGATCGGCCGTTGCCATCGTCGTGAACTGCACGGCCACCAGGTGCGTCACGCCCGAGGGAGTCTTCCTGCCATGCAGGAAAATCGCGGGCGCAGCTCCACTCGTCCCGCCCGTTTGTGCATTCACCATCTTCTGAAACGAATCGTTTGGAGCAATCACATACACGCCCGGCCCGAGCCCGCGCGACCACGTCGTATATCCACTGCTGCTGCGAAGCTTCGCCACATCCTGCGGATCGTTGCTGTAGAATATCTTCCCGCCGGGCGCACGGTAATTGAGAGACTTGCGTTCCCAGTAAATCTGCGGCGCAACCCGCCTGATCCGTGGCCAGTAGTAAATCCCCACGAGCAGCATTACCCCAAAGCCCACCGCAAAGATGATGCGCCGCGCCCGCCGTATCCGATGCCCTCGCGGCAGCGGCGCGTATTCAAGCGCGGCGGTGCTCATGGGTAGATTGTATCAGGCTATTGCTAAGCGTGGGTAGGCCCATTGCGCCGAGGACCAAGCCGTCACCCCTTGTGCTGGCTTCTTCACGCCGCCGACGGCACTTCTTCATTGGGCAGGGCGCGGCTTTGAAGGCAGAGCGCTGCGTAGATGTGTTGAAGCCGGTCGGTCGGTTGATCGGCCAGGAATTCGTTGGTGAAATCGACTGGGAAGCCGCCTCGGAAAGCCTTGAGCCGCTCGATGACGTTTTCGCGGTTCATGGCGGAAACGATGCACATGATTTCTTCGACTTGCTGTGGATCCAACATCGCCCATTCCTCCTGGTGCGTCCGCAGCCCGCGCCAATCAGCTCCGCCGCCCCTATCGGCGTGTGATTTTTGACGCGGGTGCAATGAGCCCCAATGGTGCGTCAAATAAAAACATCAAACACCGATCCCTTACGAGGTAGATCGGGTGGTCTGATGACAAGCTTTAACCTTGGTGCGGGTGGGGCAAGATGTTCCCACGGAAGCACCCTCCACGGCGGTTGAAACAACGGGGGAGATTTTATCGGATGATCTTTCGAAGTCGAGTCAATTGTTTCAGAAATTGGCGCTGGATTTGGATGAAGAACCGGGCGGGATTCGATGAGCGGGCGGGGGTGGAGGTGGGGGCGAGGCTCGATAAAAGGCGTGGGATGGATGTGGGGGCGGGGCTCGATGAACGGTTGGGGCTGGGATTGCGGCGGGGGGGCGAAGGAGGATTGGTCGGCAGCGCGGATGGCCGCACGCAACATGCGCACGAGCTGGAGGTCGAGCGTGGCGGTGATGAGATCGACGGAGGGGGAGATTCCCACGCTGGCGGATGAGCAAATGCTGCGCGAGGCCGGTAATAGGGGGAGGCGATTGCGCGGGATTGGCCGGTTTATCCGGCGGAAATTGCGCGCTGGACAGGGAAGCGGTGAATGTGAAGATGGTCCGTTTATGACGGATGTGGCGACGGGACAACATGGGATGCTGCCGGCGTTGCTGCGCAACGCAAATGACGAATGACGAATGACGAAGAGGCGGGAAATGCGAACGGATGAGCTGGATTTTGAGCTGCCGGCGGAGCTGATTGCGCAGACACCGACGGAGAAGCGGGGGGAATCGCGGTTGCTGCATTATCAGCGCGGGGATCGGTCGATTGCGCATCGGCGGTTTGGGGAGTTGCCGGGATTGCTGCGGAGGGGGGATTTGCTGGTGTTCAATGATGCGCGGGTGATTCCGGCGCGGTTTACTTTGCGGAAAGAGACGGGGGGGTTGGTGGATGGGCTGTTTCTGGCAGAGGAGGCGGAGGGAGTGTGGCGGGTGATGTTGAGGAATGCGGGGGCGGGGGCGGTGGGTAAGAAACTGGCATTCGAGGATGAGGGGATTGGAACCAGGATTTTGAAACAGGCGGACGGGGGGGAGTTTGTGCTGGTGGTGGATGATCGGCGGCCGGCGGTGGAGATTCTGAATGAGGTGGGAAGGATGCCGCTGCCGCCGTATATCCAGCGGTCGCGGCGGCACGACGATCGGGATGAGGAGGATAGGAGGCGGTATCAGACGGTATATGCGAAAACTCCCGGGGCAATCGCAGCGCCGACGGCCGGATTGCATTTTTCGGAGGAGTTGCTGGCAGCGCTGGATGAGGCCGGAGTTCAAAAGGCTTTTGTAACCCTGCACGTGGGGGTGGGAACGTTCAAGCCGATGACGGTTGAGGAGCTTTCGCAGCACTTGATGCACAGTGAGGCGTATTCGATTGATGCGGAGGCCGCCGAGGCGCTGAATCGAGCGAAGAGTGAGGGGCGGCGGATTATCGCGGTGGGGACGACGGCGGCACGGGTGCTGGAGAGTCAGTTGGATGAGCCATTTGCCGCGCGATCGGGCGAGACGGCAATATTCATCCACCCCCCCTACCGCTGGAAGCATGTGGATGGGCTGATCACGAATTTTCATTTGCCGCGGAGCACGTTGATCGCGCTGGTGGCGGCGATGGTGGGGTTGGAGGAGCAGAGGAGGATTTATCAGGCGGCGATTGGGGAGCGGTATCGGTTTTTCAGCTATGGGGATGCGATGTTGATTGAATGAGGGCGGACTACGGGGGTTTGCGCGCGGCCGGATTTTGATTAGATTCTGGCAGACCAATCGTTATTGAAGGAAGGATGTCATGCACGGGATCAGGTTAGTCATTGGCGTTGCAATGCTGGTGGTTTGCGGTTGCGCTTCGGGGGGGAAGTCTGCGGATGCGGAGTCTTCCACGCAAAGCGGCGGAGCGGGGAAGGGAAATATCGCGGCCGCGAAACCAGCCACACGAAGCACATCGGCCAGGGCGATCCGCATCGATGCGGGATCGGCCAAGCCTTTTACAGATGCGGATGGGAATACCTGGCGGGCGGACGCGGGATTCAGCGGAGGGGGGATGGTGGATCGGGGGAACATTCAGATTGCCAACACGCGAAATCCGGCCGTGTACCGCACGGAGCACTGGGGCATGAACGTGTTTTCCACGCCGGTGCCCAATGGGCGCTATAACGTGCTGCTGCATTTTGCGGAGACTTACCCGGAGATCACGGCGGCGGGGCAGAGGGTGTTTACGGTGAAGGTGGAGGACCAGGAGATCAAGGACCTGGATGTGTTCAAGGAGGCGGGCGGGGCGGCCAAGGCGCTGGTGAAGGCGGTGCCGGTGACGGTGAGCGATGGGAAGCTGGATATTTCGTTTACGTTTGGGGAGCAGAATCCGGAGATCAATGGGATTGAGATTGTGCCCCAGTAGAGTTGCTATAATTTGAGCGGTATGGTTGTTAGACAGCCGATGTTCGCATCGAAGGGGAACCTGGGCGCATGCCTTGAGCGCATTGTTTATGGAGTTGCCTTTCGGAGTGCTTTGATGGGCAATCAGGAACAACCCCTCGCTCTCCAGCGACCGCTGCTTGATGCTGTTGGGCTGTTTGATCATTTGCAGCTTGGATATGCCCTGGTCGGCGGAATTGCGGCGATGTATTACGGCCGGCAGCGCTTCACGGAAGATGTTGACTTTGCTGTTGTCCCAGGCCACATGGATGTGCTCGCAGCAAACGCGGCGATCATGAAGGAGCATCACTTCGACCCTTCTTGTACCTACAAGCTGTATCACGACAGCGGCATCGACGTGGATATCTGGAAGGATGAATTTTCCGCCGAGATTGTCGGCAGAGCAAAGGAAGCGGACTTGGGAGGCCAGCGAGTGCGAATTGCCGATGCACACGATTTGATCGCGATGAAGTTGCGGGCGGGGAGGATCCAGGATGATTATGACATCTCGCAAATCGTGCGCGGCACCCCTATTGACGATGCGGTTGTTCAACAGCGCGTGACAAGCGAGCAGTTCGCGCGCTATCTGGAACTAAAACGGCGCAGTTGACGCGTCATTTAAGCGCGGCCAGTTCTGTTTCATCTGCTTCCCCCAGTACGAAGCGTTTGACGATCGGATTGTCGGTGTTTTTGATCTCGTCGGGAGAGCCGTCGATGATGATCTTGCCTTCGTGGAGCATGACGATGCGGTTGGCGATTTTGAAGGCGCTCTGCATGTCGTGGGTGACGGTGATGCTGGTGGTGTGAAGCTCGCGCTGGAGCTTGATGATCAGCTCGTTGATGACGTCAGCGCGGATGGGGTCCAGGCCGGTGGTGGGCTCGTCGTAGAGGATGAGCTGGGGGTCGAGTGCGATGGCGCGGGCGAGGGCGACGCGTTTTTTCTGGCCGCCGGAGAGCTCGCCGGGCATTTTCTTTTCGATGCCGGCGAGGCCGACCATGGCGAGTTTCTGGCGGACGAGCTGGGCGATTTCTTCCTTGCTCTTTTTGGTGTGCTCCTGGAGGGGAAAGGCGATGTTTTCGCCGACGGTGAGCGAGTCAAAGAGGGCGCCCATCTGGAAGAGAAAACCGCAGCGGCGGCGGATGGGCATGAGCTCGGATTCGGGGATATGGTCGATGCGCTTGCTGTCGAAATAGATTTCGCCGTCGTCAGGACGGAGAAGTCCGACGATGTGCTTGAGGAGGACGCTTTTGCCGCTGCCGCTGGCGCCGATGATGACGACGCTTTCGCCCGGGAAGACCTGGAGGCTGACACCGTCGAGGACGACCAGGTGGACGAAGCGTTTGCGGACGTTCTTGAATTCGACGAGGGGGGAAGACATGAATCGTGAAAACGTGAAACGTGAAACGAGTGATTGCCGTCAGCTCCCAAAAATACTTTTGACGCCATAGATGGCGATGTACCAGTCCTTGGAGACCTGGGCGAAGACGAAGTTGAGGACGATGATGGCGATAAAGCTGGCGACGAAGGATTCGGTGCAGGCGCGGCCGACGCCTGATGCGCCGCTGCCGCAGGTGAAGCCTTTATAGCAGGCGATGAGGGCGATGGCGGCGCCGAAGAAGATGCTTTTGACCAGGCCTTCGAAGACCTGCCAGTTGTCCACACCCATCGCGGAGAAACGCCAATAGGGGTCGCTGGGGATGCCCAAGGATTTGACGGAGATGAGATAGCCGCCGATGACGCCGAGAAAGTCGCTGTAGATGGTGAGCATGGGGGTGAGGAGGAGGCAGGCGATGAAGCGGGGGACGACCAGGACGCGGATGGGGTCGGAGCCCATGACGCGGAGGGCGTCGAGTTGCTCGGTGACGTTCATGGTGCCCAGTTCGGCGGTGAGCGCGCCGCCAACGCGGCCAGCGAGCATCACGGCGGCGAGGACGGGTCCGATCTGTTTGACGACGGAGAGGTTGATGACGGTGCCAAGGCGGGTTTCCTGGCCGATGGCTTTGAACTGGGTGAAGCTTTCGACGGCCAGGACCATCCCGATGAACGCGCCGGTGATGGAGACGACGGGGACGGATTTGGTGCCGACATCGTACATCTGGGGGAGGACCTGCTTGAGGTTTTTCCAGCGGACGAACGTGGGGCCGAGATTCTTGAAGGTTCGGCCGACGAAGACCCAGAAGTCTCCGAAGGCGGCCATGATGTTGGTGGTGGTACGGCCGACCTGCTCGATGAAGGAGACGGACATGGTGGGGCATCATAAGCGGGGAGGGGGGAGAGGGAATAGGGGAGGGATGAAGTCAGAATTCAGAAGGCAGAATTCAGAGGGGAGCCCATACAGCGTATGTATGGCGTCATACATTCGATGCACCGACAAGAGATTTCCGGCGCGGGTTGTTTTTCTGTAAACAGCTTGGATGCAGGCGGTAATGGCTTTTCGTGAATGCGGCATGCCGGTCGCTCTATTGAGGGGTATGACCACCACAATTCCAATCGTTGCGGCGGCGAATGAACAGGCTGGGGAGGTGCTTGTCGCGCGGGCGCGGCGGGTTTGGTATGGGATGCGGCAGATTTGGTGGCGGGGGTATTGGGGATTGAGGGTCAGTGGGCTGGAGAATCTGCCGCAGCGCGGGGCGATGATTTTTTGCGCGAATCATACGAGCCATCTGGATGCGGCGGCGATATTGGCCGCGCTGCCGAGGAAGATCGCGCTGGAGGTGACGACGGTGGCGGCGAGGGATGTGTGGGGGGAGAAGCCGTGGCGGAATCTGGTTTCGCGGGTGACGACGAATTCGGTTTCGCTGGAGAGAAAGGGCGAATTTG
>JBGPEF010000343.1:0-6302 GCA_041482675.1 Tepidisphaeraceae bacterium
CTCTCGGCCAAATCCCTCGCCGCCGGCCAGAGCATCGACTTCACCGACGAAAAGCTGCCCAACGGCCTGCGCGTGATCTACGCCCCTCTTCATCAGGCCCCCGTCGTTCACGTTCGTGTCCTCTATCACGTCGGCAGCCGCGACGAGCGTCCCGACCGCCAGGGATTCGCCCACATGTTCGAGCACATGATGTTCCGCGGCTCGGCCCACGTGAAGCCCGAGCAGCACATGAAGCTCATCAACAGGGTCGGCGGCAATTCCAACGCCTTCACCAGCTTCGACCAGACGGTTTACGTCAACACCCTCCCCGCCAATCACCTGGAGATGGCCCTCTATCTCGAGGCCGACCGCATGGCCAGTTTCAAGGTCAGCGAGGAAATCTATGACATCGAGCGCAAGGTTGTGGCCGAGGAATGGCGTCGCCGCCAAAACCAGCCCTACGGCACGCTTTTCGAAGACTTCCTCAAGCTGGCATTCATCAAACATTCCTATCGCTGGACCCCCATCGGCGACATGGGCCATCTCAAGGCCGCCCGCGTTTCTGAGCTCCAGGAATTTTTCAACCAGTTCTACATCCCCAACAACGCCATCCTCGTCGTCGCCGGCGACTTTGATGTGCAAAACGCCAAAGCGCTGGTGCAGAAATATTTCGCCTGGATTCCCGCCGGCGGCGAGATCACCCGCCGCACGCCCGCCGAGCCGCCACAAAAGGAAACCCGCAGGGCCGTCGTCCCCCGACAGGTCCCGCTCCCGCGCATCCTCGTCGGCTACCACATGCCACCTTATCGGTCCGAGGATCAATATCCCCTGGGCCTCCTGGCCACCATCCTCGGCGGCGGCCGCTCCAGCAGGCTCGATCGCCTCCTGGTCACCGGCGAGCACCCCCTGGCCGTCGATGCGGGCGCGGCCAACTACAACCTCGAGGATGGCGGCAGCTTCGCCGTCTATGCCACCGTTCTCCACGGCAAGGATCCCGACGAAGTCGAGAAGAATCTCATCGCCGCCGTCGCGGACGTCCGCGACAAGGGCGTCACCAACCAGGAATTGGCCAAAGCCAAAACCGCCGAGCGCGTCAGCTTCGTCGCCAACCGCGAAACGGCCGAAAAACTCGCCACCCAGCTCGGCGATGAAGCGCTCTTCGGCGGCGATCCCACCCGCGTCAACACCGCCATGACCACGATCGAGGCCGTCGAGGCCATCGAAGTGCAGGCCGTCGCCAAAATTTATCTCCGCGAGGATGGCGCAACCATCCTCCGCATCAAACCCGACCCGCTCGGCAAAGAACAGCGCGCCGCCGCCACCCAGGCCGCCGCCGCGGCCGGCGACAATCCTCCCGATCCCAAACCCGTCCAGCCGCGCGTCGTGCAATTCCCGCAAGGCTATCCGCAGGAACCACCCCTCGCCCCCGCCAAACTTCAGGCCAATTTCGCCAAAGGCGCCGAATCCACCATCAACGGCGTCAAGGTGATCGTCATGCTCGACAATCGCCTCCCCTCCATCGCCTGGAGCGTCACCCTGCGCAGCGGCGCTCACCTCGACCCCGGCAGCAAGGAAGGCCTCGCCGAGATCACCGCCGGCCTCGTCGGCCGCGGCGCTGCCGGGCTTTCTTATGCCCAGCTCAACGAAGATCTCGAATCCCGCGGCATCTCCATCAACGTCAGCGAGTCCGGCGACCACACCCGCCTCACCGGCTCCTGTCTCACCGAGCAGATCGATCACGCCATCGGCCGCTCCCGCGACATCCTCCGCTCACCCACGCTGGCCGCCGATGAATTCGCCAAGCTGAAAGAACAAATCCAATCCGGCCTGCAACTCGCCCGCTCCCGCCCCGAAACCGCCGCCGCCCAGGCCCTCGCCGAGGCCCTCTTTGGCTCTTCACCCCTGGGCCGATTCGCCACACCCAAAAGCGTCGCCTCCATCACACTCGATGATGTGAAGGATGCTTATCAAAAATTTTACCGCCCCAACGATGCCATCCTCCTCATCGCCGGCGACATCACTGTCGAGCGCGGCCAGGAACTCGCCGCCAAACTCCTCGACGGCTGGCAACCCGCCAACCTCCCCACCGCCGACTACACCCTCGCGCCAGTGCCCGCCAGCCGCCGAATCATCCTCATCGATCGCCCCGAAGGGAAGCAGGCCATGATCCGCATGGCCATCCGCGCCTATGACACCCACAACGACGAAAAATTCGCCGGCTCTCTGGCCGGAAGCATCCTCTCCTCCGGCATCGAATCGCGCCTCGGCCGCTACGTCCGCGCTGAGAAAGGCCTGGCCTACAGCGTCTACGGCATCTTCCAGCCCAACCGCCACGCCGGCCAATTTTCCGCCGGCACCGAGACCGACGTCTCCACCGCCGCCGACGCCGTCGAAGCCATGTTCAAAGTCTTCGCCGACATGGCCAGGGACGGCGTCACCGAAGCCGAGCTGAATGACGCCCGCCTCCGCATCGTCGGCAGCATGGTCATGGGAATGCAAACCATCGGCCAGCAGGCCGACTACCGCGTGCAGGGAATCCTCAACGGCTACCCCATCGACTATTACGATCAATACCCCCAGCGTATCAGCGCCATCGCCCCCGCCCAGGTCGGCCAGGTCGTCCAGAAATACGTCAAGCACGATCAGATCGTCGTCGTGGTCGTCGCCCCGGCCGAGGCGGTGAAAAAACAACTCGACCGACTCGGCGCAGTCGAAGTAATCCCGATGCCCAAGTAGGTCCGGCTGTGCCGGACATTCATCCCCCCAGATACGCCTTCTTCACATCCGGATGCTCGAGCAAATTGCTCGCCTTATCCGAAAGAATCATCCTCCCACTCTGCAACACGTACCCGCGATGCGCCACGCTCAGCGCCATATGCGCATTCTGCTCCACCAGAAAAATCGTCGTCCCCTGCGCGTTGATATCGCGAATAATCTGAAAAATCTTCCGCACAATCAGCGGCGCCAGCCCCAGCGACGGCTCATCCAGCAGCAACAACTTCGGCCGCGCCATCAGCGCTCTCCCAATCGCCAGCATCTGCTGCTCTCCCCCCGAGAGCGTCCCCCCGCGCTGATTTTTCCTCTCCGCCAACACCGGAAAGAGTGAAAAGCATCGATCCAGTTCCTGCCTAATCCGCTCGCGCGACTTTTCCTGATACGCCCCCAGCATCAAATTCTCCCGCACCGACAAATTCGCAAAAATCTGCCGCCCCTCCGGCACATGCGAAATCCCCAGCCGCACAATCTCATCCGGCCGCATCCGCTGCAATCCCACCGGCCCGCGCGGATCAGCAGGCATCCACGAAATGCTCCCCCGCACCGGCCGCAGCAATCCGCTGATCGTCCGCAGCAACGTCGTCTTTCCCGCGCCATTGGACCCGATCAGCGCCACCACCTCCCCCTCTTCAATTTGCAGCGACACGCCCTGAAGCGCCGAGATCACGCCATAGCAGACTTCGAGATTGTCCACGCTCAACATCATCTAAATCTTCACCGGCTCGCCGAGATATGCCTCGCACACCTTCGGATCCGCCTGCACCTGCGCCGGCGGCCCAACCGCGATGATTTCTCCATGATCCAGCACCGTGATCCGCTCACAAATGCTCATCACCAATTTCATATCATGCTCGATCAGCCAGATCCCCACCTTAAATCGATCGCGGATAAACCGGATCAATTCCATCAGCTCCACTTTCTCCTGCGGATTCATCCCCGCCGCCGGCTCATCCAGCAGCAATATTTTCGGCCGCGTCGCCAGCGCCCGGGCAATCTCCAGCCGCCGCTGATCCCCATACGGCAAACTCCCCGCCAGCTCATTGGCCCGGTTCGACAGCCGCAAAGTCTCCAATAATTGCAGCGCCTCATCGAGATGCGAAGCCTCATCGCGCTGATGCTTGACGGTTCGAAAAACCGTCCCCGCAAATCCGTGCGACAACGACTGGTTGAATCCAATCAGCACGTTATCCACCACCGACAGCCCGCCAAACAGCCTGATATTCTGAAACGTCCGAGCAATCCCATACTGATTGATCCGAAACGTCGGCCGCCCCGCGATCTGTCTCCCATCAAACAAAATGCTCCCCGCCGTCGGCCGATACATCCCGCTCACCACATTAAACGCCGTCGTCTTCCCGGCGCCGTTGGGACCGATGAGGCCGAGAAGCTGGCCCGAATCGAGGGCGAAGTTGAAGTCCGTCAGGGCCTTTAACCCGCCGAAACGAACCGACAGGCCTTGGATCTCAAGTAGCGGCATCCCGAAACCTCAGCTGAACATCGAACATTCAACATCGAACATCGAACATCGAACGTCGAAATCATCCTGCGGCCGATGCACGGCGTTCGGCAGTCTCGACGCTGGTTACAAAGATCCGTATCAGTTGATCCGTTTCGTCCAGCAATGGCGCGAGCCTCTTGGGATTTTTGACCATCGGTACATAATGGATCAGCCGCAGCCATCGATACGATTCCCTCAATTCTTTCAAACACACTCTCAGTTTATGCTCGAAATCGGCCGGAGATTCCGCCGATTGTGCCTCCGCGTGGTTGCCCAATGGAGACGTCCCCGATCTGAGAAATTGACTTGCAATATGATTCCCCGACCGATCCCGCGGCAGCTTGGATGAAAGCCGGATCACGCGCGCGGCATACTTGAGCAACCGTTCTTCCAGATCAAACACCGGCTTTTCCATCTCTTCGTTCGATGTTCGATGTTCGATGTTGAATGTTCGACGTTCCACGTTTGCTCCTTTCAGCTGATTGTGATTCTGCCTGCGCCACGCTTACCGTCGGCAATAGCCTGGTCCGTCAGGTCTCGCTTGTATTTGTCTTCGTTCGATGTTCCAAGTTGCTCCATTTGGTTAGCTACGACTTCGCCCCCGCCGCCCTCGCCGTCGGCATCCTTTTCCTCGTCCACCAAATCTCCCGCCGTCCCAACAATCCTTCCGGCCGAATCAGCATCATCAAAATCAGCAACACCGAATAAATCACCATGCGAAGGTCTTCTCCCGTCCATTCCTTCACATACCGCAATCCCTCGGGCAAATACGTCAGCACCGCCGCCGCGATGATCGCCCCGGTGATGCTGCCCGACCCGCCCAGCACCACCATCACCACGATCTCAATCGACCGCATGAATCGATACGACTCCGGATCGAGATTCCCCGTCAAAGTCCCCGACAACCCCCCCGCCACTCCCGCGAAAAACGCCCCGATCATGAACGCCGCCACCTTGTAATAGGTCGTATTCACCCCCATCGCCGCCGCCGCGATCTCATCCTCGCGCACGGCCAGAAATGCCTTGCCCTTCGTCGAATACACCAGCCGCCAGATGCAAACCACGCACACCACGACCACCGCATACGTCCAGAAAAAATTGTTAAACAGAGGAATGCTGTGCAGCCCGCTGGCCCCACCAATGGGCAGCGGCCCAATCTGATCGGTGTTGATGATCAGCGTGTGAATGATCTCCCCAAATCCGAGTGTGGCGATGGCCAGGTAATCCCCCCGCAATCGCAGCACCGGAATCCCAATCAGCAACCCCGCGACGGCGGCCAGCAATCCACTGAGCAACAGCACCCCAAAGAACATCGCCACATATTTCGGCTCACCCGTATGCCCAAACGCATAATGCCGCAGGATCGACCCGGTGGTGTACGCGCCGATCGCCATAAACGCCGCGTGCCCCAGCGAAAACTGGCCGGTGATCCCATTGATCAGGTTCAGGCTGGTGGCCAGGATGATGTTCAACCCGATCTGCACCAGGATCAGGTAGTAATAATCATCCAGGTTGGCCTGCATGAGCCGGTCGAGCGGATAGAGCGCGAAGATAAGAATGGTGAGCCCGACGTTGACCACCCACGCGGGGATGCCCTGCTTGTGCGTCGGCTCCAGCGGATTGGGATTGAGCATCGTCATACCTTCTCTGCCGCTTGCGAGCCAAACAGCCCCGAAGGCTTGACCAGCAGAACCAAAATCAGGATGAGGAAAGCCACCGCATCCGCATACGCGCTGGAGATATACGCTTTGACCAGCGTCTCAACCAACCCAATCAGCAATCCACCGACCAGCGCCCCCGGTATCGATCCAATCCCTCCCAACACCGCCGCCACGAATGCCTTCAGGCCATAGAGGATGCCCATCAGCGGATAGACGTTGTAGCGCAGCCCATCCATCACCCCCGCCACGGCCGCCAGCGATGATCCGAACATGAAGGTGAAGGAGATGATCCGGTCCGTGTTCACCCCCATCAGCGCGGCCGTATCGAAGCGAAACGAAACCGCCCGCAGCGCCAGCCCCGTGCGCGTCTTGAGGATCACCCACGTCAG
>JBGPEF010000344.1:0-6254 GCA_041482675.1 Tepidisphaeraceae bacterium
AGAGGCGGGCGGAGATTGTGGAGGATTTTGATCGGGAGGTTTATGGGCGAGTGCCGAAGGAGGTGCCGGGGGTGAAGTGGGAGGTGGTGAAGACGACGAAGGAGAAGGTGGGGGAAATTCTGGTGGTGACGAAGCAATTGGTGGGGCATGCGGATAATTCTGCATATCCGCTGATCACGGTGGATATTCAGTTGACGTTGACGACGCCGGAGAATGCGGCGGGGCCGGTGCCGGTGATGATGGAGTTTGGATTTGTCTTTGGTGGATTTGGCGGAGGCGGTTTTGGGCGGGGGCCGGCGACGCGGCCGGGATTTGCGGCGGCGCAGACCCGCCCCACCACTCGGCCGGGAGGATTTGGAGCGGGTGGGTTGGGAGGCGCGGCGGCGCGCGGGCCGACGTGGCAGCAGCAGGTGATCGCGAAGGGTTGGGGATACGCGATTCTGAGTCCGGGCAGCATTCAGGCGGATAATGGGGCGGGGTTGACGGGTGGGATTATTGGATTGTGCAACAAGGGGCAGTTGCGGAAGGCGGAGGATTGGGGGGCGCTGCGGGCGTGGGCGTGGGGAGCGAGCCGGGCGCTGGATTATTTGGAGACGGATCGCGCGGTGGATGCGAAGCAGGTGGGGATTGAGGGGTTGTCGCGGTATGGGAAGGCGGCGATTGTGGCGATGGCTTATGACTCGCGGTTTGCGATTGGATTTGTTGGATCGAGTGGTGAGGGCGGGGCGAAATTGCATCGGCGGAATTTTGGGGAGCTGGTGGAGAATCTGACGGGGTCGGGGGAGTATCACTGGATGGCGGGGAATTTTCTCAAATATGGCGGGCCGATGAATGCGGGGGATTTGCCGGTGGATGCGCATGAGCTGATTGCGTTGTGTGCGCCGCGGCCGACTTTTATTAGCTACGGGGCGTCGAGTGGGCAGGGGGCGGAGGGGACGTGGGTGGATCAGCGGGGGAGTTTTATGGCGGCGGTGGCGGCGGGGCCGGTTTTTGAATTGCTGGGGAAGAGGAGTTTGGGGACGAGTGAGTTTCCGGCGGTGGAGGTGGGGTTGATGGAGGGGGAGTTGGCGTGGAGGCAGCATGGGGGAGGGCATACGACGGGGCCGAACTGGCCGGTGTTTTTGGGATGGGCGGGGAGGTATGTCGGGGTGGGGCGCGCGGATAAGTAGGGATGACCCCCTTATTTCCGGAGGAGGCGAGATAAGTAGGAATGTCCCTCTTACTTCCTCCTCGGTGGTGCGATTATCGCCCCTCTCACTCCGCCGGGGGGCCGCCGGACGACGCGATGCAATCGGAGCCAGCAGCGCCGGCAATCCGATCACCCAGAGGCTCCGGTACAGGGCTCGGCATGATGGCTGAAGCGCGTGAGGTGAGTCGCGCCTGGACAAATTGCAGTGGGCGGCCATCCATGATGGCCAGACCCAATCCAATACAAGCCATCCCCACAAGTTGTCGAAGCTCCAGCCGCTCTCGCAAAAATGTAGACCCCAGCAGCAGGGCACTCAGCGGAACCAGGAACGTCACCAGCACAACATTGGTCGCCCCCGCAACCGACAGGATGCGGAAGTAAATCACATACGCCGCCGCGGTGCTCAGCAGCCCCAGCGCAGCGATGGATCCCCAGGTCGCCAGCCCCGGAGCAGCCAACTGCCACGGCCGGTCCGCAATGATCTCCACCGGAAGTGCCATCAGCGCCGTGGCGGTTACCTGCCCGCTCGCCGCAACAAGCGATGGAAGCCCCTTAAACCGCCGCCCATAGATCCCGGCCAGCGCATAAGAGAGCGCTGCCCCCAGACACGCGACCTCTGCGGCGACTGCACCCCCAGCCCCGTGGAGCACCTGGGGCCCGATGATGAAAACGACACCAGCGATTCCACAGAGAACACCAATCAGCTTTTTGACCGTGACTCGTTCATCCCTGGTCAGCAAGTGCGCCAACACCACGGTGAAGAGAGGAGTGGTCGCGTTGAGAATCGCGGCCAGTCCGCTGGCGATGCGCGTCTGCCCCCACGTCAGCAGGCTGAAGGGGATGAAGTTATTGATCGCCCCCATCATCAGGAACGCGGGCCAATACCGCGCAAATGCGCGCAGCGGCTGACGCTTGAGCATGATGATCACATTCAATGTCACCGCTGCCAGAGCAACTCGCGCGAAAACCACAGTGAACGGGCGCAGATCGTGCAGGCTGATCTTATTGAAGAAGAACGACCCTCCCCAGATGACCGCGAGGATGAGCAGCAGGAGCCATTCAACACCGCCCATGGCCCTCTTTACTTCCTGCTGCATCCGATCTCCACTGAAAGGGTCGGTGGATTATCCTGCAATCCTCCGCGAGGGGAACTCTGTTTCTTAGTTACTAATTCCGATTTACCGTGCATCGGCTTGTCTGCGGGTCTCCCTTTTGAAGGCAACCTATCATACGATATTCGCAAAGTATGAAAAGACGTCGATCGACCCAACCGATTCTCTGGTGCTTGATGTTCGCCGCATCGTCTGGCATTGCGACGGCCGATGAGCGGCAGCTCGCCTGTCGCTCTGTGCATCTGTGGTACAAAGCGCCGGAGGGGGAGGCGTTTTATAATGAGGTCAGGATTGCGCAATCGGCTCCGGGGACGTATTTCAGCGTGTGCGGGTGGGACAAGGGATATTTTGGCATTCAGGAATTGGGGAATGGGAAGAAGCTGCTGATTTTTTCGGTTTGGGATTCGGAGCAGAATGACCCGAAGACGGTGGCGGAGGAGAAACGCGTCAAGCTGCTTTATCAGGATGAGAAGGTGCGGATCGGGCGGTTTGGCGGGGAAGGGAGCGGGGGGCAATCGTTTTTTGATTATGACTGGGAGATCGGGCAGACGTATCGGCTCATGGTTTGCGCGAAAGTACACGGGGAGCGGACTGAATATGGCGGGTATTTCTATGTGCCGCAGGAGAAGGCGTGGAAACATCTGGTGACGTTTTCGACGATCACCGGGGGAAAGAAGCTGAAGGGGTATTATTCGTTTGTGGAGGATTTTAAGCGCGATCGAGTTTCGGCAACGAAGGTGCGATCGGCCATTTATGGCAATGGTTGGGTAAAGCCCGCCGGGGAGCAGGATTGGCAGCCGATTGTCAGTGCGCGATTCACGGGTGATCGAAATCCGGCCACAAATATCGATTCCGGCGTGAGCGAGGAGCGGTTTCGGCTGGCCACGGGCGGAGAGACGAAGAATATGGGGGTGAAGCTGGGGGAGTCGATGAATCTGTCGATGGAGATGAAGCGCACCTGGCCGAAAGATTTGCCGCAGGGGCCGTGAAAATTTGCGTGAAAATTTGCGCGGGCTCACCCTTTGAAAACCGCGATCCCATCGGAGGTGATCAGGAAAACTTCATCGGTCACCTGATGGGGCATGGCTTTGAAATCTTCCTTGATCTGCTTGCTTAAGCGATCGAGCGTGTCGGGATCGTTTCTGAAGCAGACGAGGATGTCGCGATTGGGGATTCCCGCTAAAAACGGCGTGCCGAGGTGCTCGCGCAAGTGCTCGTGCAGCCCCGGCAGGAGAATCCGGCTGGCATCGTAGCCATCCAGGGTCTGGATCAGCACCAGGTTCACATTTCCATGATCATCCGGGACGGCCTGGGCCTGGAGGACAGCGCTGCGGGTGACCAGATTCTCCAGGGCGACCTCGTGCAGATCGTCCAGCGAGATCTTCCAACTGTCGAAGAGCTCCTGCGGGATGTATGAAATCGTGTGCTTGGAATCGATCGCATAGCCGACAAACAGGCCCTCGAGAATCTGCTGCTGGATCATCGCCTTTCCGGCCACATCGCGCCGGCCGGCCGAGATGACCACGGGCATGATCCGCTCTTTTAATTCATCGAAAGTCCCGCGCTGGTCGGGCGTGCCCTCGGCGGCGCGGAGCAGCTCGACGATCCAGCGCTCGACGTGGCGCTGCAAATTGTTCTTGTTCTCAGCGCTGATGCGATAGAGATTCTCCATCGCCACCCAATGGCCATTGACCGCCAGGGCAAAATCGGCCTCGTTTTTCTCGAGCTTGACCAGCGGAAACCGCCCACGAATGATCGCGGCCACTTCGTCCAGGAAATCATTCTTTGACTCTTTGGCCATGTTCGGTAATCCTAGCCACTTATATCGGCCCGCGAAGCGCAAAATGAGCCGGCGCGGAACCGGCGGGCTCTATTCACGGCACTTCGCCTATCCCTTCTTCGGCATTTCGCTTCGCAAACTCCTATAACCATCCGCGCGGTTTTTGCTTTTACGACTGCCATCCGTATAAACCCAGTAGGTTCGACTGTGCCGGAGGAATTCTTCTCTCGCTCGAGCTCATCACGCGCAAAGGACTGCCATGCCCGAACAAATCCGCGTCGGAATCATCGGCTGCGGCTGGCCAGGATCGGCCCACGCCCGCGGCTATCTGGCGGCGGGCGGATTCAAGATCGCCGCCGTCGCCGACCTCATCCCCGATCGCCGCAAGAAGCTCATGGCCGAGTTTTCGGTGCAGCGCGAATACAGCGACGCGAAGGACCTGCTGGGCGACAAGGAGCTGGATGCCGTGAGCGTCTGTCTCCCGAATCATATGCATGCGGGGGCTGCTCTGGCCGCTCTGCGCGCTGGCAAGCATGTGCTCTGTGAGAAGCCGCCCGCGATCAGCGCCGCCGAGGCCCGGCGGATGGATGCAGGCGCGAAGAAATATGGGAAGGTCTTGCTCTATTCCCTTCAGCGCCGATTTGGCCCGCACGAACAGGCGGCGAAGGCGGCCATCGCCAAGGGTTTTATCGGTGATGTCTATCACGTCCGCGCGGTGTGGACGCGTACCCGCGGGATTCCGCAGGGGACCGGGTGGTTTACGCAGAAGGAAAAATCCGGCGGCGGTGCGCTGATGGATGTGGGGTTTCATATGCTCGACCTGGGCTGGCATTTGCTGGGGCAACCGAAGCCGCAAAGCGCCTTTGGCGCAACTCACAGTAGATTTGCCGCGCTGGTGAATTCCAATCCTTATGATGTGGATGATGCGGCGTTCGCGGTTATTCGCTTTGAGGGGGGAAGGTCATTGGAATTGGCCGCCAGTTGGGCGCTGAATCAGCCGCCGCAGCAGAATGGCACCGCTTGCCGGCTGCATGGGACCAGTGGTGCGATTGAGGTTTACACGCCCAAAGGGGCGGTGCTGTATCGGGACTTCAATGAGAAGGGGGAGTGCAAGGAGAATCCTCTGAAGCCCCCTAAGACGATCCATCACGTTGCCCTCGTGCGACATTTCAAAGACTGCATCGCCGGCCGCGCCACGCCTAACCCCGGCGGTAGCGAAGGAATTGCTTTGATGGAGATGGTTGAGTCGATTTACAAAAGCAGCTCGACCGGAAAGAGCGTGCAGATTTGAATTAACCTTCTGCTCCGCCCAATTCCCGATTTTCGAACAACAGCAATCCCGCCACCATGGCAAAAAACACATACACCACCGCATACAAAAACGCGAAGGCCACATATTTCCAGATCGTGCTCAGATGCACCGCCATCGGATCGTTGGCGAACTGCCCGACGGCGATTTTCTGATAGACGGTTGCGCTGTTGAGATCGAAAATCTCCAGATAGGGCAGCAACGTGCTCACCACCCACGCCAGCACTTTGGTCGGGGTTGATTGTCCTTCGAGCGGAAACAGGAAGCGCGTCAGGTTGCCGGCGATGTAAATGAAGACGACCACCGGCAGATTCACCACGAGGGATACGCGTGTCGAGATGGCCACGCTCACGGCCGCCAGCACGCTGATCTGGAGCCATTTGAGCACCAGGGCTGGGAACAGGCCGGCAATGTGCATGGTTCGATAGCTGGCCAGCAATTTCAGGTCGCGATCATCGAGCGTGTTGGTGTTGATCAGGTAATCCCCCGGAATCCGCCACCAGGTGGCCACGACAATCACGCTGCCCAGAATGGCCGTCGCCATGAATCCGGCCAGCACGATCCCCAGGTATTTTCCCAGCAGCACCTCCCACTTTTTGAGGGGCTTGCTCATGAGGGTGAGCATGGTGCGGTCTTCGATTTCCTCATAGATCGATTTGCTGGTGGCGAAGAGGGTGGTGATCAGGACCAGCAACAGGATGATGTCGAGGCAGACGGATTTGAACATCACCGTGTCTTCACTGAGCGTGAAGAACGGCAGCAGGCCGAAAACGACGATGACGACGCACCCGATGACCAGCAGCAGCGAGTAGATTGGCTGCAGGGCGGCCTCGAAGAACGTATGCCGGGCGATGACGAGCGTTC
>JBGPEF010000345.1:0-6227 GCA_041482675.1 Tepidisphaeraceae bacterium
CATCGCCGAGATGAAGCGCGAAGAGGCCGAGAAGGCCGAGAAGGCCCGCATCGCCAGGATCGAGCGCGAAGAAGCCGAGAAAGCCCGCATTGCAGAGGCCAAGCGCGAAGAGGCCGAGAAAGCCGAGAAGGCCCGCGTCGCTTACATCAAGCGTCAGGAGGCCGAAAAGGCCCGCATCGCGGAGGAGAAGCGTGAGGCCGAGCAGGCCAAAGCCGAGGAAATCAAGCGTCAGCAGGCCGAACAAAAGGCCAATGAGACCAAGCGTCTGGAGACCGAGCGCGCCCGCAATGCCCGCCTGGAGGCCGAGAAGGCCAGGGCCGCCGAGGCGAACAAGCCCAATGGCGATCGCAATCGCGTTGCGGACACCAAGCGTGAAGATGCCAAGAAGCCAGTCGCCACCGACAACAAGAAGCCGGTGGTTGCGGATAACAAGAAGCCCGCGACCCGGCCCGTCGCCGACAATAACAACGGTGCCAAGAAGCCGGCGGTTGTTGAGAAAGATACGAAGAAGCCCGCGGTTGCTGAGAAGGATTCGAAGAAGCCGGCCACTCAGCCCGCCACCGTCAGCAAGAAGGATGAGAAGAAGATGACCCCGGCCGAAGCCAAGGCCGAGGAAGCACGCAAGGCCAGGCTCGCGGCCGCCGAGAAGAAGCGCCAGGAAGCGCGCAAGCCCCGCGATGGCGAGACCCAGGCGCAGGCGAATGCCCGTGCCGACAAGGAAGAGGCCGCCGAGCGCGACCGGCAGAAACAGGCCGAAGCCAAGGCCAAGGCCGCCAACGAGCGCCGCGCTGACACCAAAGAGTAGCGCCCGCTCCGCAAGTTACTTGCCAAACCCAGGCCCCCACCGAACCCGGTGGGGGCCTTCTTATTTGCCAGCCTCCGGCCGGGCCGCCCCAAAGCTCTTGAAGGTATTGGTAAACTCCCACGCCTGCTGCTGGATCCCGCTGCGCGTCGTGCCCGGGTTCCTGCCCGGCTTCCCCGTGTCGCGGTTGCTCGACCAGAACGACATGCTGCAAACCCACGGCTTGGCCGCCGCCCAGTCGCGCAGCGCAACCGCATCCTCCAGTCCGAAGACCTCCTCCTTCACATCGTTCTGCCCGATCATCGGCGTCAACCCGATCAGAATGCTCGGATCGATCCTCTGGCACTGCCCAAACGTCCTGACCGCACTGGCGATCGACACCTCGCTCATCCGCTTCCCCCGCGAATGCCGCGCCCCAAAGTCCATCGTCATGATATTGACGGAGTAGACCTTCACCCCCTTCGCCTTCGCATCCGCCAGCAGCTTCTGGGAATTGCCCGAGATGCCGTTCGGATCAACCGGCAGCGTATACGACACCCTCAGGCCCGGATTCTTGCCTTGAAGCCCCGCCGCCGCCGCATTTCGCCGGCCATTCGCTTCCGCATTCGCCAGTGCCTTCCCCTCAATGTCAAAGTCCAGCCAGGTGAACTTGTAGCGGTCGATGATCGACTGATACTTCGCCTGGAGCGCCGCCGCATCGGTCTCGGCGATGGCCAATTCCGTCCCGGCCGCGCCGCCGAAGGAAATCAGAACGTCCCCCCCGCGTTTGCGGATCGCCTCGATCTGATCCGCGTACAGTCCCTTCTCCATGCCAACCCGCCCAAACCAGGCCGGATTGTTCTCCTTGTCCGCGATGATGAAGGCCAGGGTGTAATGCTTCTGGCTCGTGGCATCATCACAGCCGGTGAGTTGAAAGCCGTCGTTGGAGCCGAGGAAGACGTAAGGCGCGAAAATGCGCGCCGGCCAATCCGCCCGGAGCGGGCCGGCCAACAAGAGAATGCACAAGGCGATGAGTCTGGGCATTATCACAACTTCAGTTTAAATCCAACTCGGTTAAGAAGAGCGGTAATCGTTAGCACCACCAGAGCGATCCCGATCGATCGCGCCATCGCATGCCCGAGGCTCGGCTCGGCCAGGCGAGCATACCAGTTGCCCAGGTGCGCCATCCGCAGCCACGAGCCAACTCCATCGCTGATGAGGTACGCCAGCAAAACGTTCTGCCCCGCGATGGCAAAGGGCTTCAAGCGGTTTGCCTTGCCCCAGACGTCGCCGATGAGATAGAAAATCAGCCAGAATACTGTGGTAATCGCACACGCCCACAGGCACCACGAGGGTGTCGCGCTGTTCTTGCTGATGCCGTAAAGGCGGTGCACCAGCAGCGCCGCCGCGGCGCAGCCCAGGGCGAACAAAATCGCAAACCGCACCCGCCGCCAATGATCCTGCGTGTCCGGCGTGAGCAGCAGCGTCGCCATGATCATCCCGGCCACGGTGATCGAAGCCTGCGAGCCAAGCGTTTCTCCAATGCCGACCAAATTTGCGAGCCAGAAGTCATCGAACGCCCCCTTCCGGTCCGCCGCAAACAGGCAGAGAAGCAACGCCATGCATCCCAGCAGCGCTACACGGTTATTGCGGAAGATCAGGTAAACCAGACATGCCACCAGATATGCCCAGCCGATCAACCCGAGAATTCCGTACCATTCCGTGCGAATGGTGACAGGCGGCCACGACGAATGAAGGGAAATAATCCGCTCGCCCTTGCGGTCGCGATAGGAGAATGCCAGAAAAATCAGCACTCCCCATCCCAACACGCGGAGCACGAGGCTCAAAACTTTGAACAGCCGCTTTCGGTCGTTTCCCTGCGGCCGAATCGTGCAGAACGAAAAGATCGCCGCCAAAAACAGCAGTGTGGTCCAGTTGGTGCGCGACCAGCCCATCTGTTTGATGTCCGGTCCGGATTCGGAATTCACCATGAGGATCCCGATCGCCAGCAGCGAAAGCGTCCGCAGCAGCACGTGAAGAATCAGCCGCCAAATCGGCTCCCCGCGGGCGATACGCGCTCCCAGCGCAATCGGAATCGACATGCCGACGATGAACAAGAAAGCGGGGAATACCAGATCGACAAACGTCATCCCGCTTCCCTTGAAGTTGTCGCTGTAGTGCTTCATCCACCACGGCACATGCTTGGCTCCGGAGATGTCGTTCACATAAATCATGGTGAACATCACCAGGCCGCGCAAGGCATCGATCGAAATGATGCGGGATGCCGGCGAAGGTTTCCCTTCCGGGAGTTCTGAATCGAAGGAGGTTGAGGTTTCTGACGTGATCGTCGAATTCATCTCATCTCGCTCTCGAAATATCTCAACATTGCCCAGAGCGGCCAGAGCGAGAAGCAGATCGCCACGCCCACGTACGGCCAGAACATCGCCATCGCTGTCGCGATCACATAGGCCACCAATCCGAGGCGATAGGCCCGCCGCACTCTGGCGATGGCCCGCTCTGAGCCGGGCGTGCCGGGCCGGCGATTTGCCACGACGCTCCAGAGGAGCAGGTTGTATCCGACGCTCACCAGCACGAGAGTTGCGCAGTAAAAAGTCGCCGCGACATTGGCCGCCCGCCGATCCATGTATTCGGCCAGAACCGCGGTTGGAAACGGCACAAACGTGACGATGAGGAGCAGAAATCCATTGGCGACCAACAGGCGATTATCCGCTCCGTGCGCGTGCTTGAAGAGCCCGTGGTGATTGATCCACATGATCAGGATCGTCCCGAAGCTCAGCACGAACGCGACGGCCGACGGCCAGAGGCCCAGCAGCGCGTGAACGAGCTGCGAGGGGGTATCCAGGTCCCCATGCGCCAGATGCGGCACTCGGAATTCCAGGATCAGCAACGTCATCGCGATGCCAAACACCCCATCGCTGAAGGCCTCCACCCGTGCGGTTTCCTTGTCCATGCGGGGGGTATTGTACATTGTCCAACCAACGGAAATTAATTTTCATTTCCGTTCGTCGCTTCATCGCAGGAACGCCGCGCACTCATCGATGTATATCCTGTAGGTCCGGCTGTGCCGGACAATTCCCGATCTCACCTCTTGGAACAACCGACCATGACCGACAAAACTTTCCTCTCCCGTCGTCAATGCATCCCGCTTCTTTCGGCCCCGCTCCTGGCCACACTCGCTCTCGCAGATCCGCCCACAACCAGCCCCGCCGAGGACAAACTCCTCGGTGCGCGCATCTACAACATCCGCGACTTCGGCGCCAAGGGTGATGGCGTTACGCTCGACACGGCCGCCGTCCAGGCCGCGATTGACGCCGCCAGCAAAGCGAAAGGCGGCACTGTCCTCGTCCCCGCCGGCGCATTCATTGTCGGCACACTCGAACTCAAATCCAACGTGACTCTCCATCTCGCCGCGCAGGGGAAGCTCCTTGGCTCGGAAAAGGCCGAGCACTACAAAGCGGGCAATGGCGTTCCTCCGGGCAACGGCAACATCGTCCTTCTCTCGGCCGCCAATGCGGAGAATGTGACCATCGAAGGGCGCGGCACGATTGATGGCAACGGGTCCAAGTTCTTTACCGGCAAAGGCGACGGCACCGGGCCCGGTGGGAATCCTGGGCAGGGTTATTTTCAGCGGCCGCACCTGCTGGTGTTTTACAAGTGCAGGAACCTGCTCATCCGCGATGTCTTCCTCACCGCCAGCGCCTATCACTGCTGCCGAATCCTCGAATGTTCCTACGTCCGCCTCGATGGCATCCGCATTCACAACCGCGTCAACAAGAACAACGACGGCTTCCACTTCAACTCCAGCGAATACGTGAACATCTCCAACTGCAACATCGCCTGCCAGGATGATGCCTGCGCCCTTTTTGGCTCAAACAAGTTCGTCACCATCACCAACTGTTCCTTTTCCACCCGCTGGTCCATCTTTCGCTTCGGCGGCGGACAGTGCGAGAACATCACCATCTCCAACTGCGTCATCTACGACACCTACGGCTGCGTGATCAAGATGCGGTGCGGCGCGCGCTCGCGATTCGAGAATATCTCTTTCTCGAACCTGATCATGAAGAACGTCACCGGGCCGATCTCCATAGGTCTCGATTCCACTTCCCGCAGAGCGAACGCTGCCCCTGATGCTCAGCCGCCGCAAAAGGGGATCATCAGGAACATCTCCTTCAACGGCATCCGCGCCACCGTCGTCGCCACCGGCAAAACCCACGATGATCTGCCCTTCAAATCGGATTTTCGACCGGGCGAGACCCGCACCTGCATCGTCCTCAACGGCGTTGGCGACGACTATCTGGAAGGCATCTCCTTTACCGACGTCCACATCACCTTCGAAGGCGGCGGCACCGCGGAAGAGGCGGCCAATCGGGACGTGCCCAAGAAGGCCGGGGAATACTTCGAGCTGGGCACCCTTCCGGCCTACGGCCTCTTCGCTCGCAATGTCCGCAACCTCACGCTGCATAATGTTCGCCTGCAAGTTTCCAATCCGGACCTCCGCCCAGCAGTTATTCTCGATGGCGTCGAAGATGCAGCGCTGAGCAATGTCTCCGCACAGGGCACGCCGCAGGCCGAATCCGTCCTTCGCTTCATCAACACTCGCGACGTCGTTCTAACCAGCCCACGTGTTCTCACACCTTCTTCCACATTCCTCCAGGTCGAGAGGGACAAGAGCCAGAACATCTCTCTCGATGGCGGTGACATTTCCAAGGCGAGCAGGGCGCTTGAGTTTGCCCGCGGCGCCACCGACAAATCCGTCCGCCTCCGCGGCTGACGGAACCCCGGATGTACATCCGGGGCTTCTTAGGCGGCGGCGACAACTTTGACATTGACATCCGCCCTCGCACCCGCTGTCATCTCCCCATGCGCCACACCAAGCTCATCATCATCGCCATCCTTTCGTTGCTCGCCGGCTGCGCCCAGGGGGGGCAGGAACTTCCCGCGGTTCAATCTCCAGCGCAGCACGTGCTCATCGTCGTGATGGACGGCCTGCGCCGCGACTCGATTACGGCCGAGCAGATGCCGACGCTTTATGGACTTGCCCAGCAGGGCGTTTTCTTTAACGCCCATCACCCGGTCTATCCTTCCTCGACACAGGTCAATGGCACCGCCCTGGCGACCGGGATGAAGCCGGCCACCAGCAATGTCGTCGCCAACCGCGAGTATCGGCCCGAACTTGAACTTCTCCATCCCATCGACATGAACGATGAGTATTACGCCTGGCTGTCCGACCAGGAGCGCAACACTCCGTTCGTTCATGCCCCCACGCTTCCCGAGCTGGCCCATGAGAACAACATGACCACCATCGTGGCCGGCACCAAGGCCGTGGCCATGCTCTGGGACCGCAGCTATCGCAACCGCACCACGACGCAGCCGACGCTCTTTGAGGGGATGGCGATTCCGTCCGCCACGCTTGATCCGATCATCG
>JBGPEF010000346.1:0-6222 GCA_041482675.1 Tepidisphaeraceae bacterium
CCAACGAGGAAAGCATTGAAAACGCGAATGGCAATTAACGGATCGACGGTATGGGATGCCAAATTCGCTCGCACCCGGCGAAATGCCGAAAGGAGCCGCCGAATCACATCGCTCTGCTGGCCGCGGCGCATTGTCTCAATCTTCCGAAACACTTGGGTCGCATCGGCGGGGGTGCGCGGAAGTTGGAATTTAGTTGATGTATCAGGAGCATCCCAACGGCGATGGATCAACGTTCCGGCCTTCTTGTTTGCGATCAAGGAATGCCGAACATTTGCAGACCACGACCACGAGAGGGGTTCAATTCCGTTAATCAGCTCCTGCGGGTCTTCTGGGGAGTAGAACGCCAGACTTGACCCACGGCCGTCGAGTAGGACCGCAAGATCACCGTACCGATTTGGCCTGGCAGCGCCGAAGAGCGGCACATGAGCGAGCCCCAGCGATCGCGCCCAATCCGAACTGGAAAAAGGGTCCCAACTTGAGTTTCTGGCCATATTGCATGTCGGCGATAGTTACTACGGTTTGTCAAGGCTATCGCCGCCTCTCGGGATTATCAAAAGAGCGTCCTAAGTGATGAACGGAACCGGGTGACCCACATCCTGTAACACACGCCGGGCCTCATCGCGCAGGTGCTGCCGAACCCAGCCGGAAAGACCCAGTCCCTTGAGTCTAGCCGCCTCGGCGAAGCCTCTTTTCTCGGCGGGATCAACCCTGACTTGGATCAATTCGCGCCGCGAATGATCAGGGTCCTTAGGTGGTCGTCCAGCCCGTTTCTTCCGCATGCGTTTATTATACTGATGAAAAACTTATAAATCACGGATGAATACAGTTTAAAGTACAATATTTGTCAGTACAATAAGTTTGTTACTGTTGGTGTGGCGGTGGAAGAAAAGTCCCGCGGCTGTTAAAGCAGTCGCGCGGCATTTTGCGTCGACGGGGGGACGAATCTTGGCGAGATAGGCGCGTGATGACGCAGCCTGGCGCGAGGGCGAACAGATAGGAACTAGCAACGTGCGCAGTGGCTCTAACCTGGGGCTGGAGGGCGGGTGACTGTCCGGCTTGGTGCGTAATGAGAAGGGGGGATGGTTGTATGAGCAGGCAGATTAAAATTGAGCGGGCGCCGTTTCCGACGATGGCGTTCAGGAAAGCAGCGTGGGAGGGGGAAAGATATGTTGCCGTCGCGCGAACTGATCAGCGTTTTCGGCGGAAGGTGAGCAGGGTTGCGCCGAAGGCCAGGAGAGTGAAAGAACCGGGTTCGGGGACTGGGCCGAAGGCTAGGCCGACCATGTTGTGGGTGGCGGTGTGGGGGCCGATGAGGCCGGTGCCGCCGGTGTTGAGGTCGATTCGGTAGAGGCTGTTGGTGCCGACGCCGGTGGTGCCGGAATCGACGATGAAGGCAGTGCCGTCTTCGGGGCGGGTGGCGAGGTCGAAGACGGATTGGGGGGTGACGGGGCCGATTATGCCGCCGGAGCCGAGGGTGGTGTCGATGAGGAGGAGTTGGTGGGTGGCGTTGGAGACGCCATAGAGCTTGCCGGCCTGGCTGAAGCCGAGGGCGAAGACGTCGTTGAAGCCGATGTCGCCGATGGGGACGGATGCGCCGGTGTTGGGGTCGATGCGGAAGAGGCGGTCGGGGGAGCCGCCGAAACTCACGGAGGTGTTGCCGTACATGGTGGAAGTGACGGGGTCGAAGGCGAGGGAGACCATTTTGACCACGCCGGAGGCGGTGGAGAATGGGCCGACGACGGAGCCAGCGCCGGTGGTGGGATCGATCTTGAGGAGGGTGTTGGAGTTGATGTCGGGGGACCAGATGCGGAAGGTGCCGGGGTTGGTGTCGGAGGTGAGGTCGCCGGGGAAGGCGAAGGCCGGGCTGACGGGGCCGACGAGTGCTTCGGCGCCGGTGGTTTGGCTGAGGCGGTAGATGCTGGAGTTGCTGGTGACGGCCGAGTCGAGGGAATAGAGCTCGCTGGCGCGGGCGAGTTGGGTGATGGAGAGGGTGAGGACGAAAAGACTGAAAATGTAACGGCGCATAATCACTCCTTCGAGGAAGAATTGCAGGCCAGATCGGCGCGCGGATTGGGCCGGGGTGTCTGGCGTATTTTTAAATTTTGAACAAAACCTGGGGAGGGATGGCCGCAAAAGATGGGCGGCCAGCCGAGCCCTCGGCACAGATAAGAGGAATATATCTCATGTTTTGGTGGGGGCAAATTGATTGCAGGGATTTTGCGAATTGGGAAGGTGGGGGAAGGGATTGGGGATTTGGGATTTGCGATTGGAAGGCGGAAGACCACGGAGGCATGGAGGCCCGGAGAGGAGGGATGGCGGATTTTGGGGCTTGGGGATGGCAAGTTTAATCGCGCGTGGGGGGGAATCTGGACGATATAGAGATGCGGCATGGCGC
The DNA here is from genome assembly GCA_041482675.1 of Tepidisphaeraceae bacterium. Classification (GTDB taxonomy): domain Bacteria; phylum Planctomycetota; class Phycisphaerae; order Tepidisphaerales; family Tepidisphaeraceae; genus JBGPEF01. Next base: position 2,396 of record JBGPEF010000346.1, read on the forward strand.
GGGTTGGTGGGGGGTGCGTGGTGGTGCCGGTAAAAATTCGAGGCGCGAGGTTGATGTGATGGTGTTGTGAGGGTCGTTGGGAGGTTTTGTCATGAGCATGATGAGTACGATCGACGTGGGGATGATTCCAGGGTTGCGGTTTGTGAAGCCCGCGTGGGAAGGGGAGGAGGAATTGCCATCGTGGGCCGGATTTATGCCGCGCAAGAGCCGCGCGCCGATGGGGGAGAGCGGGGATGGGCGGGTGAAGATCAGGGTGCGGCCGCCGAAATCTCGTGCGCCGGTGATAACGGGGAGGGTGTTGTTGTTTTTGTTCGTGGTGATTTTGGGGCTGAAGGCGGCGGGGATTTTTGTTGCGAAGATGCATGGGCCGATGGGGAAGGTTTCATGGTGGATCGTGGGGGTGCCGGCGGTGTGCTATTTCTTGGTGAAGGTGATGGCCGCGATCGCGGGGAGGAGGGCGACAGCGCCGACGGAGGAGCAGGTGGGGGCTTATGGATTTTTGAAGCAGAACGAGGTGCAGTTGGGGGCGGCGGTGTTGAAGGCGGTGTTTGAGGAGTATCCGAGATTGCGGAAGGGGTTTGGGAAGGATGAGTGGGAGGAGATGGGGCAGCGAATATTGCAGGTGAATCAGACGGAGGAGATGAAGCGGCTGATCGGGCCGGAGAATGTGCAGGTTTTGAATTATGCGAAGGATGGGCGGGCATATGTGTGGTTTGAGTTTAACTGCAACTGGGATCAGAAGGGGTTTGGGGTGTTGACGCACGGGATGAGGATTGTGGAGATCGGGCCGGTGGATGGGAGGTTTGAGGAGGAGGCGGTGGGGAAGGATGGGGGGGTGAGGGTGGGGAAGGAGAGCGGGGAGTTTATTGAGTGAGGGGGGAGGATTTGCGATTTGCGATTTGACGTGATTTGGCGAGATGCGCGCGGGTTTTGAGGCTTTCGATTTTTGTGAAAAGCAAAAAGGAGAGTAAGAGAGGGGAAAGATTGTCTGGGCAAAGGAGCCAGCCATGCAGAAAGGACAAGTGGGCCGATACTGCCTGGTTGGGGGATGCACGGTGCTGACGTCGGAGGTGGGTGCGCTGCTGCTGTCGGGGACGAAGGATTTGGTTGCATCTTTGTCGTGGTCGATTTTGTTTGCGGCAGGACTGGCATGGCTGATGGGGGGAATTGAGCGGGGGACCCATAGATGGGCGAGGATTTTTCGGGGGATTAGTTTTGTGCTCGCGGGCGGGATTGCGGGAACAGCGTTCGCCTTCGCAGTGGCGATAGTGCTCGGACCGTGGGTTGGGGGGTTCAGCATGCCGTTGGGGATGTGCTGGCTGGCGGGAGGGATCAGCGGCGGAATCGCGCAGGAGGCAAGTTGTTGGATGAGGAGGAGATGGGGGAGCGCCGTTGCCGTGACGATCGCGATCGGATTGGCGATCGTGGCGGTCGCTGCGGCTGGCGTGGTGAGTCGCGTGGCGGAGGAGCCGAATGTAGTGGTGATCTGGTTCAAATGGGAGCCGGGAGAGCAAGGGTTGAGGGTAGATCAGCAATTGCTGAATAAGCGCGAGCGGCTGACAGTCGACGAGATTGAGCGATTGAAAAAAACGGGCGTGAGAGGGAAATTGATCTGCTGCGCAACCGGAGGCCATGGCGGAAGCGAGGAGAAGGGGAGACCGATTGCGCGATTGATTCTGATTATCAGCCGACAAGTGGAGAAGCCGGTGGCGCTGCGGCTGCCGGATCATGCGACAATTTTTTACATCCAGCGCGAGGAAGGTTGGTCGGCGGTACCCGACGATGCGCCGCTGCGTGCGGAGGCGATCAGGGTTGAGGCATGGGATCAGAAGGGGACCGGGGAAACGTATCGGGGCCGGGGCAATCGGGGAATTGACTGGTGAGGGGCTGCAATCGCTGGTGTCAACATTCTAAGTGAAATCCAGCGTGCCGCGGGTGACGCCGAGTTGGTTTAGGACGCGGAGTTGGCGGAGGGTGGATTGGGGGGAATCCTGGCCCGCGAGAATGCGCGAATAGCGGTCGAGGAGGGAGTGGGTTTCTTCTGCATTCTCGCGGAGGAGTTCCAGGCGGAAGTGCTGGAGACCCAGTTCCTTCATGCGCGGGATGTATTCGGCGGCGGATTGGGCGGAGGCGTTGAAGACGGTGTTGCGGCAGCCGACGTCGGGGATGAGGGGGTGGGATTGGCCGACGCGGTCGCGGAGGTCGAGCTGGTGGTGATCGCAGGGGCGGCCACAGGTGCGGTAGTCTTTTCCATTCGAGAGCGTGTGGGCGAAGACGCAGTGCTCCATGTGGAACATGGGCATGTGCTGGTGGATGACGACTTCGAAGAATTGGGGGTCGATGCGGGTGAGGAGGGCGCGGAGTTGTTGCCAGTTCAAATCATAAGAGGGGACGAGGCGGGTGAGGCCGGATTGGAGGAGGAGGTGGGCGGTGAGCTCGTTGGAGGCGTTGAGGGAGTAGTCGCCGAAGAGAGTCATTTCGGGGGTGTGTTCTTTGTAAAAGCTCAGGGCGGCGAGGTTGCGGATGAGGATGGCGTGCGGGTGGTTGTCGGCGATTTGCTGGAGGAGGCCTTCTTCGGTGGGTTTGATGATGCGCAGGGTGGCGAGGGCGATGGGGAGGTTTGATTGGCGGGCGAGCTGGACGGCTTCCTTGTAGCGGCGGATGTCTTCGAAGTCGCAATAGACGATGGAGGGGCGAATGCCGCCGGGGGAGGTCCAGTCGAGGACGGAGCGGAGTTGGTCGAGGGTGCGGGTGAGGATGCAGAGGGAATTTTCGATTTTCGATTTTCGATTTTCGATTGGAGAAGAGGGAAGAGCAGAGTTGAACGCAGATGACGCAGATGACGCAGGTTTGCGCAGATCAGAATGGGGAATTTCGGATTTGTGATTTGAGATTTGGGAGCGGAGGTGGTCGAGGGCCTGGGGGTTGGTGATGGGGTGGGAATTGGCGCGGAGGGAGAGGAGCTGGTCGACAGCGCGGCGGCGGAGGTCGTTGAGAACACTCTTGGGGGTCATGATGGGGTGCGGGGGGTCGGAGTCGGTGGGGCCGGTGATTTTTATGGTGGCGAGGGTGAAGGGGGTGTTGCCGAGGCGGCCGAATTGGTCGCGGAAGAGTTGTTCGGTGAGGGGATGTTTTTGGGCGCGCTGCATGGGCTGTTCGGAGGAGATGGTCAGTTGGTGATTGTCGGGGTCGATGATGTGGAGGGTGAGGGGATGATCTTCGATGGCGCGGACGGTGATGGTCAGGGGGATGCGGTTGGGGATGGTATCGCGGGAAAAGGAGTGTTCGAGATCTCGGCGGACGGAGGGATCGTCGGTTTTCCAGACGATGGAGCCGATTGCAATCGCGGAGAGATTGATGTTGCCGTCCTGGAAGGTGAGTTCGAGATTTGCAATTTGCGATTTGCGATTTGCGATTGGAATGACGGTTTGGATGCGGCCGCCCTGCTCATCCTGTTCGGGGTGGCCTTCGTCGAAGGCGATGCCGTCGTTGGGCTTGAGAGTCGGGGGGACGGCGGCTGAAGCCGCCCCTACATTAACTACGACACCGTTTGGTGATTTAGAGATAACGGTGCCGATGCGGATGCCGCGGGATTTGGGGAAGCGGGCGTGGACTAATTTTTGGTGGTCGGGGCCGTCGAGGAAACCGTGGGTGAAGCCGCGGGAAAAAGATTGGGCGAGGTTGCGGGATTGAGAAGTTGAGATTTGAAATTTGAGATTGGCGAGGGAGGCGTCGAGGGCGGCGCGGTAGGTTTGGGTGGCGGCGGCGACGTAGTGGGCGCTTTTGAGGCGGCCTTCGATCTTCAGGGAGCAGACGCCGATTTTCAG
>JBGPEF010000347.1:0-6216 GCA_041482675.1 Tepidisphaeraceae bacterium
CCCGCACCGACTCCAACATCAATTTCAACTGGGACAATCACTCCCCCGTCCCCCTTATCGCCCCCAACACCTTCTCCGTCCGCTGGACCGGAAAAGTCAAAGCCCAGAAAACCGAACGCTACACCTTCTACGCCCGTTCCGACGACGGCGTCCGCGTCTGGGTCAACAACCAGCTCTTCATCAGTTGCTGGACCCCCCACGCCTCCACCGAATTCTCCAACTCCATCAACCTCGTCGCCGGCCAGAAATACGACATCAAAGTCGAATACTTCCAGCGCTACGGCGGCGCCTCAATCAGCCTCAGTTGGAGCTCCCCCACCACCTCCAAACAAATCATCCCCAACAGCCAGCTCTTCACCTCCTGACCCGCCGTGCATTTGAACCGCTCTTCCTCTCTCCCGATACTCCTTCTTCCCCCTCTCCCGGTACCCCGGGAGAGGGTCGGGGTGAGGGTTCCGCTTCCAAATCTGAAATTTCAAATCCAAAAGTTGCGATTTCCAATCGCTGAGCTTATATTGTCCCCACCTCGCAGCGAGGCCTTACGAAAGGAGGCGTCTAATGAAAGCCATCTCTTCAAAATCTCATTCACGCCCCCGAAGCGCCCTCGCCTGCTGATCCTTTTCCCAACTAAGCAAGCCTAAAGGCCACCTTCGGGTGGCCTTCTTCGTTTAGCTCTTTTCCCCAAATGTAGGGTGGGGCTCGCCCCACCAAATTGCAGTGCAGGCTTTCAGCCTGCCTTTCACGGAGCCCCCCATGCTACAGGACAACCTCCTGTCCGATTCTCTCCAGGATTTCATCGACCGCAATCTCATCACCGACGTCATCCACATCCTCAAGAGTGGCAAAGAAGCCACCGTCTGCTGCTGCCGCGCCCACCCCAACCTCGGCGGCGGCCTCCTCGCCGCCAAAATCTACAAACCCCTCGAGCACCGCAGCTTCAAAAACGACCAGCGCTATCGCGACGGCAAAGGCTATCACGCGGGAAAACAGATGCCCGGAGGCCGCTTCGGTCGCGCCCTCGCCAACAAATCCGATTTTGGCCGCCAGGTCCAGCTCGGCACCTGGATCAACTACGAATGGGAAACCATCAATCACCTCCACGACATCGGCGCAGACGTCCCCCGCCCCATCGCCCAAAGCGGCGACGCCATCCTCATGCAATACATCGGCGACGACCAAACCCCCGCCCCCCAGCTCCGCGCCCTCCGCCTCCTCCCCCACCAGGCCAATCACGTCTACCAGCGCATCCTCCACAACATCCAGCTCCTCCTCACCCACAACCACATCCACGGCGACCTCTCCCCCTTCAACATCCTCTATTGGAAGGATGAACCCATCATGATCGACTTCCCCCAATCGGTAGATCCGCGCGAAAACCCCCGCTCCTTCGAGCTCCTCTCCCGCGACATCGAAAACGTCTGGCGCTTCTGCCACAAATTCTCCCCCCAACCCGACCCCTGGAAATTCGCCAGTAAACTCTGGTCGCGTTTTCTCCGCGCAGAACTGTGAGTACGAAAAAGACTAAACACAAAGACACCAAGCCCACAAAGTGCACGAAGGCGCGCGCCACGCAGAGCGCAACTCGACTGCTCCCGCGACCTCCTCTGAATCAAAATCCAGCACGGCCCTCCGAGACTGCGTCATGCGCCGAGTTGGCCTTAGTGCCCTTAGTGGACTTCGTGTCTTCGTGCTTAATCCCCCCGTCTCCCTCCCTCCGCCTTCGTCTTTATTCCTCCCTCTGCTAAGATTCGACCGCCCATGCCCGTTAAATTCGAAATCTACCGCGACGGCCAGCGCCTCTCCAACTACCAGCCCACCGCCGCCTACGCCGTCGGACCCGAATCCGTCCCCATCGCCGCCGACATCATCCCCCGCGATGGCTCCCTCGTCGTCTCCCGTCCCGACGACGTCCCCGTCGGCCTCTCCCTCCTCTGGGAAGCCGGAGCCGCCGGCCAATATCACCTCGAAACCACCCGCCTCCAGCCCCGCGAGCGCCCCTACATCCTCAACGTCGAACTCGCCCGCCTCCGCCTCATGAAAATCGTCCAGAAACAGGAAGACTGGAACCTCTTCGATTTTCCCCGTGCCGAAAAATTCCTCGCCAAATTCCGCGAAGCCCAGGACCTCTTCTCCGAAGCACTCACCAAGCTCGACACCCCCGCCACCGCCGCACAATTGGCCGACGAATCCCTCTCCCGCTCCATCCTCCTCTCCGAAGAGCTCGCCATGTTCCACATGGAGCTCCTCGTCAATCGCCGCCGCCAGTCCAACAGTTTCGTCCGCCACATTTTCGGCTGCCGCGTCGACAGCTCCGTCCAAAACGCCCGCTACCGCGACATGCTCTCCGGCAACTTCGACTACGCCGTCCTCCCCCTCCCCTGGAAAGTCCTCCAGCCCCAGGAAGGCGTCTTCGACACCCAGCTCATCGACAACTGGGCCGAATCCCTCACCAAAAAACGCATCCCCATCATCGCCGGCCCACTGGTCAACTTTGATGAAGCAGATTTGCCCGACTGGATGTTCATCTGGGAAAACGATTTCGACACCATCCGCGAACTCGCCTACGAGCACGTCCAGCGCCTCGTCCAGCGCTACCGCAAGGCCGTCAGCCTCTGGAACGTCGTCGCCGGCCTCGCCACCAACCGCGCCTTCACCCTCACCTTCGAACAAATGATCGAGATGACCCGCCTCCTCGTCGCCCAGGTCAAAAACGTCCTCCCCACCGCGCGAACTTTAGTCTCCATCACCCAACCCTTCGGCGAATATCACGCCAAAACCGCCACCAGCGTCGCCCCCATCCTCTACGCCGAAATGGTCGCCCAGGCCGGCATCAACTTCGACGGCTTCGCTCTCGAAATCGAGCTCGGCGTCCCCCAACCCGGCAACTTCATGCGCGACCTCTTCCAGGTCAGCTCGCTCTTGGATCGCTTCTCCACCCTCGGCCGCCCCGTCTTCATCACCGCCGTCAGCGCCCCCGGCCGCCCCACCCCCGATCCCGCCGACCGCTCCGAAGGCCGCCTCGACCCCTCCCTCGCCGGCCGCTGGCGCAGGCCCTGGGACCCCCAGCTCCAGGCCGACTGGATGGAAGCCGTCTACCACGTCTGCTTAAGCAAACCCTTCGTCGAATCCGTCGCCTGGGGCAACCTCGCCGACCTCAACCCCACCGTCCCCGGCGGCGGCCTCCTCGACGACATGTTCCAACCCAAACCCGCCTTCGACCGCCTCCAATCCATGCGCGAAAAATTCCAAACCTGGCACTCCAAAAAAGAAAAATAACCTTACCAATGGCATCTTGTCCGCGGCTCTCCCAAAACGTGGCACGGGCATCTTGCCCGTGTCTCTTTGTGTGTACCACGGGCATCTTGCCCGTGATCCTCTTAAACTGCTTGTGGCATGGGCGCCTCGCCCATGATTTTCAAGAATGTTCTGGACCCCCCGCCAGCGCCTCGCCCTCTCTCTCCTAGTCCTTGTCATCCTCTCCTATCTCTTCATCCTCTCCCACTTCCACCCCTCGCGTATCGACAACCCCCAACCCCCCGATTCCCCCCGCGTCCGCGAACTCCACGACCACCTCGACCCCAACACCGCCACCGCCGCCGATCTCGCCGCCCTCCCCTCCATCGGCCCCGCCATGGCCCGCCGCATCCTCGAAGACCGCGAACAATTCCAAAAAGAACACCCCCACCAACCCCCCTACCGCCAACTAAAAGACCTCGAAAGAATCAAAGGCATCGGCCCCGCCACCCTCGAAAATCTCAGACCGTATGTCCAATTCCCTCCGACAACTCAACCGGGGAATCGGTGACACCCGAATAAAAAAGTCCCGACCTTCACCGGGGCTGACCCAATATTACAAAGCTGTCCCCAGCCGACTCACGGGAAATTCAACGTTGTGTCACCAGCGCCCGACGTCCCAAGCGTGTCGGTGCCGCTTCCGCCATCCAGAGTGTCGGCATCTGAATCCGCACTACTGCCATCGCCATCATATAGGACGTCATTACCGTTCCCGCCCGAGATGCTATCGGCCCCAATTCCTCCGTAAAGCGAGTCATTTCCAGCGTTTCCAATAAGGCTGTCAGCGCCGGCGCCGCCCCAGAATTGATTGTTCACCGTAATTTCGGCGCTGTCCACAATATAGTCAACTCCGCTGCCGCCCTTGGCATTCTCAATGTCGTCGGCGATGTAATCTCCCTCGCCGCTCGCGCCGCTGTCGTTCGAGTTGTCGCCGACATGAAGCGTCAGGTCGGCGCTTCGACCGCTGTAATCGACAACATCTGTCCCACTTCCGCCATACATGCTGTCCCCGCCGTTGGAGGAGGAGCCGCAGTCGAAGGTGTCGTTGCCAGCGCCGCCGCTCATGGAGTCATTGCCATCGCCGCCGGTTATCGTATCGTTGCCGCCGCCGCCTTGGAGATTGTTGCCGAGACCGTCGCCGATGATCGTGTCAGCACCGCCACCGCCGATGGCGTTGCGAATTCCCTGAATCGAGTCCCCTTCGCCTGACGCGCCATTCGTGGTACCGGAGGTTGTTAAATCGATCGTGACCGCGGTCGATGTCCTGTCGGAATAATCAACATAATCGCCAGCGTCATTTCCACCAACCATCGTGTCAGCACCAAGCCCTCCTCGAAGCGTATCATTCCCGCCTCCGCCTTCCAGCCGCTCGTCGTTTGAGCTGCCTACAATTAAATCGTTTCCACTGCCACCCAAAACGGTTTCGATCGTCGTTTGAACATAGTCGTTTTCGCTCGCAGCTCCATCATGGGGATCCGTGTCCAATGTTATCGTCAGGGCGCTTGAGCTGCCGGAGTAGTCGGCGGTGTCGTTTCCATTATTGCCGTTGAGCGTGTCGGCACCGGCGCCGCCGATAAGAACGTCGTCATTCGATCCGCCGTCCAGCGAATCGCTGCCCGCGCCGCCGACGAGCCGGTCATTTCCCGCATCGCCATTGATGACATCCCCGCTGTCGCCGCCGGTCAGGGTGTCATTGCCGTTGCCGCCGTTGATCGTGACGTTGGCAGCACTAACACCGCTTGCAATTGTCACGGTGTCATCGTCATTGTCGGCATTCACGGTGATGCTGGTGATAGATGAGTCGGAAACGTAGCAGTGGGCGGCATCGATCTCCACCGTCGCATTTTTCACCAGCAGTTTTCCGCTGCCATCCTTGTCGATGGTGATGGTGTCGCCGGTACCCGACGCGTTGCCAGTCACCGTCATTGCTGCTCCGACGACGTTGCACGCCTGCAATAACCTCCGTCCTTCCAGCAGTTCGATGAACATTGGAATTCCCCCGCGCACCTGCCCCACTACTTCGCGCGCCGCTTTCACCACAATCGACTGCCTCTGAAACAAGCAAGCATAGAGCTTGAGCCACGCCAACATGGTTCACATCCTTCCCAAATCGAGAATGGTTCCCGGCCCGCGAACGAACGAATAGTTCGTCCACTCCCAGAGTGGCCAAATGACCAATCCCATCCTCGAGCGAGAAATTTTTTTCTTTCGGAACGACCCGGAGGTGTCGTTTAGGGCAGGACCGGGAGGAAGGCCTCAAGGGACATAATTCACCCCTCGAGTCATTGACTAATATGCTGGACTTCAAATTTTTGGATTGCAACAGCAAACTCAACCGAATAGCATATTTTTTTTCCCGCACGACACATCCGCCGCGCGGAGCCTTCTACCGAAAGGCGTCCAATGGCACAACACCAGCGTTTCCCACGCCGAGCTTTCACTCTTGTCGAACTTCTCGTTGTCATCGGCATCATCGCCCTTCTCATTGCTGTTATCATTCCCGCGCTCAATTCAGCTCGCGAAAGAGCCAATCGGGTCAAATGCCTGAGCAATCTGCGACAGATCGGACTGGCTGAACGCGTTTACGCGATGGATAACCGAGAGCAATATCCTCGGGTGCGGTACAACGGCGGAGCTGGCGCCTTTTACTTTAATGGCTTCTACGAGTCTAACCCGTTCGCAGGAACCGTAACGCCAGACGACATCACTGCGGGAATTTTCCTGTTAGTTCGGGGCAAATATCTCCCGTTACAGGTCTTCGTTTGTCCCTCCAGCACACAACAAGTGGAGACTCTCCTTGGTAGGCCTTTGGAGATCTGCTGCAATTTCAGCAGCGACCCTTTTCGTGGCTGGAGCCTCAGCTACAGTTTTGCCAATCAGTATCCCGAAAACGGACAGTTTTTCGCGGAGGGGGCGCTTTAC
>JBGPEF010000348.1:0-6207 GCA_041482675.1 Tepidisphaeraceae bacterium
CGCAATTCTCAAAACGTCCGCTAAAGCGGACCCTACGATCTCCTGTGGATCAATTGCACCAATGCCTTGTCGTACGATTCCTTCGTGTTCAGCGGGTGATATTCAACATCGGAGTCCGAGCAGATCTTTCTCACCATCGTGAGATAGTCCTGCACCTGCTGCTTGTAAGTTTCCCGGATGTCGGCCGGGTTCAGCTGAATCTTCTCGCCGGTTTCCAAATCCTCAAACGTTAGCTGCCGGTCATAAGGCAGATTCAATTCGTTGTCATCGAGCAGATGAATCACCAGCCCCTGATGATGGCGATACCGCAGGTGCTGAAGCGCACGCGTAAGCGTGTCAAGCTCAAGCCACAGGTCCGAAATGAGAATCACCAAACTGCGGCGCGGCAGCCGCTCGGAAAGCTCGTGAAGACCGGCCGCGAGATTGGTGGATTTCCCGCCCTTCACCCCCTCCAGCTCCTTAAACAGTCGATCGAGATGCGCTGGCGACGACGCCGGCGGAATCTCCAGATTGATCTGCTCATCGATCGTGCAAAGCCCGGCCAGGTCCTGCTGATGCGCCAGCAAATACGCGATGCAGGCCGCCAGATGCCGCCCATAATCCAGCTTGCCGGCAAACTGCATCGAATTGCTCGTGTCCAGCACGAGGGTCGCGCGAAGATTCGTTTCCTGCTCATAGAGCTTGATGTAATAGCGGTCCGAGCGGGCATAGGTTTTCCAATCAAGATGGCGAATCTCATCGCCGGCGACATATTCGCGATGCTCCGAAAATTCGACGGAAAACCCGCGATGCGGCGATTTGTGCAGGCCGGTGATCACCCCTTCCACCACCTGGCGCGCCATGAACGACAGCCGCGACATGCGGGCGGCGTCGGAGGGCGAGAAAAATTGATACTTCGGAACCGGCATGGGCAAAAACTATTTCCGGATCAGAAACTCCAGCGCCATATTCCCATATTCGCGGCGATCCATCGCTTTCAATGGCGGCAATTCAAGCTCATCTTCCGCGTCGTGACGAAAAACAATCAGTCCGCCCTCCGCCAGATGGCTCCTGGCGATTGTACTCGCCAATTCTCGCAGTTTGTCGGGATGTTCCTTCAGGAAGCGGTAGGGGGGGTCCAGGAATATGACGTTCGCGCCCATCGTGGCCGCGGCCGTCGAAAACCATTTGAATAGATCCCCTGCAATTACCTGCGATCGATCCTCAAGACTCAGCGTGGAGATATTCTTCCCAAGCCTCGCCAACGCACCGCGGTCCGACTCGAAGAACATCACCTCCTCCGCCCCGCGGCTGAGCGATTCCAGCCCCATCGACCCGGTCCCGGCGAACAGATCGTAAACCCGCGACCCCGCAATATGCGGCGTGAGAATATCAAAAAGCGACTGCTTCACCCGATCCGTGATCGGCCGCGTGACATCTCCCTCCGCAGCCAGCAGTTTTCGCCCGCGAAATTCGCCCGCAATGATGCGCATGATTTTGTAGTGCAGCCTTTCCAAGCTGCAATCGCAAGCCCAAAGCCTGCACCACAATTAGGCGCCCCATCGAAACGTCACCGGCATTTCCACATCCGGATGCATGCTCTTGTGCACCGGGCACGCATGGGCCGCATGCTCGAGGCGCTTTCGATCATCCTCGCCGAGTTCCTGCGGAACATGAATGGTCACGCCCAGCCGCCCAATTCGCCGCGCCGGCGCTGTCACCATCTCCTTGGTCACCACCACCGTGGACCCTGAAATGTCGATGTTCCGCCGCTGCGCCACAATCCCCATCGTCGTCATCATGCAAGTCCCCAGCGCAGTAGCGACGAGGTCGGTCGGGCTGAATGACTGCCCCTTCCCCATATTGTCCACCGGCGCATCCGTCTGAAGCACCACCCCCGACGGCCCATGCTTCGCCTGGCAACGCAGCTCACCCTGATACGCGATATCGATTTGAACCATGATGAGATTGTAGCGGCGATGGGGGTCATCGCGGTATCCTTGGCCTTCCTTCGCGGAGTGAGAAATGAGATTACCAATACGATTGCTCGCTGGGCTCCTGATATTGATTGGATTCGCGGGGAATGCCTCCGCCGCCGCCCCCACGCGTCCCATGAACGTCCTCTTCATCGCATCCGATGATCTGAACAACGATCTCGGCTGCTACGGCAACAAACTGGTCAAATCGCCCAATATCGATCGCCTCGCAACACGCGGCGTGACCTTCAATCGCGCCTATTGCCAATTCCCCCTGTGCAGCCCCAGCCGCGTTTCCCTGATGACCGGCCTGCGCCCCGACACGACCAAAATTTACAACCTTCAAACCAACTTCCGCACCCAAACCCTCCCCGACGCCCTCACGCTGCCGCAGATGTATCGCCAAAATGGCTATTACGTGGCCCGAGTGGGAAAAATGTTTCACTATGGCGTGCCCGGACAGATCGGCACCAAAGGTCTCGATGATCCCAAATCGTGGGACGAGGTTATCAATCCGCGCGGCCGGGATAGAGATGAGGAGGCCAAGCTCACCAACCTCAATCCCAAGCGCGGCCTCGGAAGCGCATTGGCCTGGCTGGCGGCCGATGGAACCGATGAAGAACAAACCGACGGCATCGCCGCCACCCGTGCGATTCAATTATTGGAGCAGCACAAGGACAAACCATTCTTCCTCGGCGTCGGCTTTTACCGCCCGCACTGTCCCTATATCGCGCCCAAAAAATATTTCGACTTGTACCCCATCGATCAGATCAAGCTGCCCGAGCAGAAGCCGGATGACCTGAAAGATGTGCCGCAGGTTGCGCCGTTTGTCCGGCCGCCAAATTGGAGCTTGAAGGAAGATGATCTGCGTCGGGCCATTCAGGCCTATTACGCATCGGTGACTTTCATGGATGCCCAGTTGGGCCGCGTTTTGAATGCGCTGGACCGATTGGGCCTCGCGGAGAATACCATCGTCGTGTTCTGGAGCGATCATGGTTATCTGCTCGGCCAGCATGGCCAGTGGATGAAGATGAGCCTCTTCGAACAGTCGGCCCGCGTGCCCCTGATTGTCTCGGTGCCCGGCGCCAGGGGCAACGGCAAGACGTGCGATCGATTGGTGGAGCTGCTGGATTTGTATCCGACCTTCGCCGATCTCACCGGCTCCAAGGTGCCTGTTCACTTCGCGGGCATGAGCCTCAAGCCGTTGCTCGATGATCCCACAGCGCAGTGGTCCAAACCCGGCGCATACACCCAAGTCACCCGCACCGCCAACAAAAAACAAATCATGGGCCGCAGCATCCGCACCGAGCGCTGGCGATACACCGAATGGGATGAAGGCAAATCCGGCTCAGAGCTTTACGACCACGATGCCGATCCCGAGGAATACACCAACCTCGCCGACAAGCCCGATCAGGCGGCCACCATCACCCAACTCAAACAACTCCTCCACAACCCGCCATGATTATCTGCCTGGGTACAACGCCGGCCGTGCAGCGAGTGATGGTCTTCAAGAAGCTCGAGCTTGGAGAGGTCAATCGGGCCCTCCAAGTCCATCAGGCAACCGCCGGCAAATCCGTGAATGTGGCGAAGGTCCTGGCGACATTGGGCAGACCGGTGCTTGCAACCGGATTTGTTGGCGGCGAGCGCGGCGAATTTATTCGCCAGGAATTGAGCCAGCGCGGAATCAAGCACGATTTTGTGACCGTCGGCCCGCAGACCCGCTTGTGCGTGACGATTCTGGATCAGGACGCAGGAACGATCACAGAACTAGTCGAAGAAAGCCAGCCAGTCGAAGATTCGGCCTGGGAATCCCTCCGCGCAAAAGTCTCGGACATGGTGAAGGGAGCGAAAATGCTCGTGCTCTCCGGCACACTCGCCGGAGCCGCCCGGCCGACCTTTTATCGCGAGTGTGTCGAGCTGGGCATCCCCGCCATCGTCGATACCCAGGGAAAAGTCCTGCTCGAATCCCTCAAAGCCCGCCCCCTCGTCGCCAAGCCCAATCGCAAAGAACTGGGAGCCGCGCTGGGGATTCCAGTGGATACCGATTCGGATTTGCGAAGCGCCATGAAGCGGCTTTTGCAAATGGGCGCGAAGAACGCCGTCATCACCATGGGCGCTGACGGCGCGATGGCCTTCGATGGAAACGATTTCTGGCATGTGACCGCGCCGGCCGTGAAGGCCGTGAATTCCGTCGGCTCCGGCGATGCCTTCACCGCCGCCTTCGCCGCCGCCCTCGTCGATGGCCAGACATTATCCGAGGCCTGCCGCCTGGGCGCAGCCTGTGGGGCGGCCAACGCCCTCACCCTCCTGGCCGGCGAGGTCCATATGCACGATGTACAACGCCTCGTAAGCCGGACCACCGTAACCCGAGTGTAAAAAACTTTATCTACTCGGACCTGTCTAAGATATGAATATGAAGCAGACACCACTGATCGCCTTCGCCCTGTTCCTATTTGCCGGAGCCGCGCCGGCCGGTGCGTTTACCCGCGCCGAATACGATGCTCACATCGCCAAGCTCAAAGAGCGCGTCCCCGCCGGTTTTTCCATCGTCATCCAGGAGCCATTCGTCGTCATCGGCGATGGTGGGGCGGTCGCGGTGCGAAAATACTCCACCGGAACCGTGAAATGGGCCGTCGATCACCTGAAGGCCGATTTTTTCCAGAAGGACCCCGACGAAATTCTCGACATCTGGCTCTTCCAGGACCGCGACAGCTACGACAAATACACGAAGGAAATCTTCAACGACACCCCCAACACTCCCTACGGATATTTCTCTCACAAGCACAAAGCCCTGATCATGAACATCGCCACCGGCGGCGGCACTCTGGTGCACGAAATCGTCCACCCCTTCATGTACGCCAATTTCCCCGACTGCCCGCCCTGGTTCAACGAAGGCCTCGGCTCTCTCTTTGAGCAATGTGACGAGCGCGACGGCCACATCACCGGCGCAACCAACTGGAGACTGGCCGGATTGCAGAAGGCGATCAAGGCGGGCACAGTCCCCTCGTTCAAGGCCCTCACCGCCATGGACAGCGGCGAATTCTACAACGAGGATCGCGGCACCAATTACGCCCAGTCCCGATACCTCTGCTATTACCTTCAGCAGCGCGGATTGCTCGTTGAGTTTTACAACCAATTCCTGGCCAATCAGAAAGCAGACCCCAGCGGATTCAAAACCCTGAAAAAGATCCTCTCCGAGGAAGACATGGAGGCCTTCAAGAAGAAATGGGAGGGATTTGTGATGAAGCTCACGTTTCCTTAAAACCGTCGAGCTCAAACCACCTGCACCGCTCGTCCCACCCTCCTCTTCCGATTGATCATCTGCCTCCCCTTCTTCGTGCGCATTCTCGCCCGGAACCCAATATTCCGCGCCCGTTTAATCTTGCTCGTCTTGTGCGGGTAATGCATTCAATTCTCCGTAGGGCATGCTTCAGCATGCCGTCAAATTCTCTTAAGCCGTTTACTTCGTCTCAATCGTCACCGCCACCGTCTCATACGCCGGATTGCCATGGGCGTCGCTCGCCCGCAGCATGATCTGGTGCGCGCCCGCCGCCAGGCCGTCAATCGTGAAATTCACGGCCTCCTCCGGCGAGTCGAAGATGGTATCGGAAGCACTCACCGCCTGCCACTCATCCTTCGAATCCACCGCATATTCCACCTTCGCCACAATGCTCGTCCGATCCACGATCTTCGCCTCCACCCGGGCCGATTTCCCTTCCACCTTCGCCTTCAAATCCCCAATCACCGGCGGCGTATTGTCCACCGTCAGCGGATCGCTGATCCGTGACCCAGTCTTCCCCTCTCCCCGCGCATTCGCCTTCGCATCCGATGCCACCACCCGCACCTGATACCTCCCATCCGGCACCCCGCGCGTGTCCCACTGATACGTCGCCTCCTTCACCTTCTCCTGCATCAATATCCACGGCCCCCGCGTCCCGCTGCGAAAATAAATCGAGTATTCCAGCGGATCGTTGTTGGTATCGCTCGCCTCCCAGCTAATCGTCCGCTGCCTCCCCGGCGCGGCCATATCCTTCGCCGCCGCCGCGATCGCCGCCGGCCCAATCGCCGCCAGCGCATGAATCACCGGCGTCGTATTCTCATCCGGCACACTGGCAATTTTAATGCTCTTGATCTGCGGCGCGACGTTCGGCAACTGATACGCCAAATCCACCTCATCGACCACCGCCGTCGATTTCCCCTCCTTGCTCGTGAAGCTCAGCCGATATTGTAAAAATCGCGCCGACGGCGACGA
>JBGPEF010000349.1:0-6201 GCA_041482675.1 Tepidisphaeraceae bacterium
CCCGCCCAACACCAACCCCAAGTTCAACGCGGGGACGGTGCTGAAGGGTGTGATCTATATCCAAACCCCCAACCAGGTCACCTTCAATGGCAATGCGTCGATCCAGGGCGTGATCGTGACAGACACGCCCAATCAGGTGGGGAACATGAACACGAACACGCTTAGTTTTTCGGGCGGCTTTGACGCCAAGGGAGTGGAGACGCTGGATGCATCGTATGGCGATCTGAGGAAGTTGACAGGCTCGTCGATGCTGATGCCTGGTTTTAGCTTGTCGTTCACGGGTAACTTTGGCGCTACTGCCTACGGAACCATCGTGGCTGACAAAGCTTCAATGACCGGCTCATCGAAGCTCACTCTGAACGGGTCGCTGATCATCATGAAGGATACGGCGATGACGATGGGCGGCAACTCGGAGCTGTCGGCCGGCGACAACGCGTTCGCATTTCCGACGGGTTTGAAGTTTTCGAACCGGTATTTTCCGCTGCCGGACACGTACGAAGAGATCAAGACGCAGGCGCAGTAGCGAGAGGCGCGGGTCGGCCGGGAGGCAACGAGTTTGGAGTAAAGAGCGCGGGGTTGTGGGCAGGAGAGGCGAAATACGATGGACCCGCTGAAGATCATGGTGCGCCCTTTCCGCCGCGGTGTGGCCGCGGTGTATTCCATTTTGATGATGGTGGTCTTGTGCGGCCTGGTGTCGATGGGTGTGGACCTGGGGCGGGTGCAGCTTGCCAAGACGGAGCTGCGGGGGGCCGCGGACGGGGCAGCCCGGTCGGCGGCGGCGGGATTGGCAGTGAGCGTGACGCAGGCGAAGACGGATGCGGCGGCGGTGGGGGCGGCGAACAATTGCGATGGATCGCCGGTGGTGATCGATCAGACGCAGGACATCGAGTTTGGGACGTGGGATGACACGGCCAGGACGTTTACGGTGCTGAGCGGGGGCGCGCAGAGCTCGGCGAATGCGGTGAGAGTAACAGCGCGGCGGATCGCGGCGAGGAACACGGCGATTCCGCTGGTGTTTGCAAGATTGGTGGGGAGAAGCACGTGCGATATCAATGCGTCGGCGATTGCGAAGGTGACGTTTGGGCTGGGGCGCGGGTTTACGGGGCTCAGCAGCATCACCGTGAAAAACAACACGTATTTTGTGAGTTACAACTCGGCCCTCACTCCGAATCCGACGATCGGTTCATCCAGCAGCAACGCGATCGTAGGCAGCAACGGCACGATTTCGGTGGGTAACAACGATCACCTGATGGGCAACCTGCAACTGGGTCCGTCGGGATCGCTTGCGGGGTCGATGCAGATCACGGGAACGACGACGAACTACACTTCGCCGATGGCGGCGCCAGTGTCTCCGGCGTGGAATCCGGGCACGAATCCCGGCGGGATACCGCAGAATTACAGCGTCAACTCGAACACGACGCTGCCCGGAGGGACGTACTGGTTTACACATCTGGACATCAACGCGGACCTGACATTCTCCGGTCCGGCCACTTTGTACATCAACGGAAACGTGGATCTGGATGCCGACATCACCGCTTACAACAACATTCCATCGAACCTGAAGATTTATCAGCTTGGATCCAACCGGACGTTTGGCGACGTGGGCGCGAACGACATCAAGATCATTGCCGACGTGGAAGCGCCGGGCTCGGATTTCGTGACCAAAAACAAGCTGGTTTTCGAAGGCGTGGCGATCTTCCGGACGATCGAGACGAAAAACGATGCACAGTTTTTCTTCGACGAAGCGGCGGGAATGGGGCTTGGGGCGAAGCTGATTGCGATCGTGAGGTAGAGCGGATCGCGTCCGAATCACACCCGCGGTGAATCGGCCGCCGGTCGATCAATTCGACCCATTGCGGACGGGCAGGCGGGCTGAGGAGGCGCAACAGGATGAATTTACTGAAGATCATAGCGCGTCGGTTTCGCCGGGGCATTGCCGCGGTTTATTCCATTTTGATGCTGATGGTGTTGTGCGGGCTGGTGTCGATGGGGGTGGACCTGGGGCGGGTGCAGCTGGCCAAGACGGAGCTGCGGTCGGCGGCAGACGGGGCAGCGCGGGCGGCGGCGGGGGGATTGCCGATGGGGGTGAGCCAGGCGAAGACGAACGCGGCGGCGACGGCGGCGGCCAATCTGTGCGATGGATCGCCGGTGGTGATCGATCAGACGCAGGACATTGAGTTTGGGATGTGGGATGGCACGGCCAGGACGTTTACGGTGCTGACTGGCAGCGCGCAGAACTCGGCGAACGCGGTGAGGGTGACAGCGCGGCGGACGGCGGCGAGGGGGACGGCGATTCCGCTGGTGTTTGCGCGGCTGGTGGGAAAAAGCACGTGCGATATCAATGCGGTGTCGATTGCGAAGTTGGCGGGGGGACCGAGGTCGGAGTTCGTGGGGCTCAATGGGGTACACGTTCACGACAGGACGTATTTTCTGAGCTATAGCTCGGCGGTCGATCCGAATCCGACGATTACCACGGGCCTGAGCAATGCCGACGTGGGGAGCAACGGCTCATTTCAGTTTGGAGGCAACAACCACATTTACGGGGACCTGCTGATGGGGCCGTCAGCTTCGATGGTGGGGACGACGCAGGTGACTGGAAGCACCACGGTGCTGAGCGCGCCAATTGCGACGCCGACTTCGCCGGCGTGGTCGCCGGGGGCGAATCCGGGGGGAATTTCACAGAATTACACGGTGAGCTCGGACACGACGCTTCCTGGCGGGACGTACTGGTTCACGTCGCTGAGCATCAGCAAAAACCTGACTTTCTCCGGGCCGGCGACGGTGTATGTGAATGGGGACGTGGACATGTCGGCCGACGAGGCAGACCTGAGGGCTTACAACAGCATCCCGTCAAATTTGAAGATTTACCAGATCGGATCGCACACGTTTGGAGGGAACAGGAACGAGTTGACGATCATCGCGGATGTTGAAGCGCCGGGGTCTGACTTTAGTGCACATGACGATCTGGTTTTTAAGGGGAACGGGATTTTTGATTCGATCGATTTACACGATGATTGTCATTTTTTCGCGGATGAGACGTCGGGGGTGGGGACGAATGGGGTGAGGATTTCGCTGGTGAAATGAAAAAGCGGGAGGGGGATTAAACACGAAGGACACGAAGGCACGAAGGCCAACTCGTTGATGCGCGCGGTTCGACCAGGATGAATTCCTGGTTTGTTTGTTTTTAGAGCAGGTCGCGGAGGTCGTTGATGATCGAGTCGGGGCGGCGGTCGTCGGGGAGATGCTGGGATTGGGCGAGGGTGGTGACGCCGGTGAGGGTGAGGATGGTTTTCATGCCGAGGCGTTTGCCGCCGTGGATGTCGGATTCGAGGTTGTCGCCGATGAGCAGGCAGGATTGGGGGGCGGCGTGGAGCTTGTGGCAGAGGTTTTGGAAGAAGATGGGCTGGGGTTTGCCGCAGTAGAAAGGGGTGACGTTGGCGGCGTAGGCGAGGAAGGCGCAGAAAGCGCCGCTGCCGAATTCGATGCCGCGGGGGGAGGGGTAGACGCGGTCAGCGCAGACGCCGATGAGGTCGGAGCCGCTTCGGAGGAGCGTGAGGGCGGTGCGCTGGCGGTCTTCGGTGGCGTAGAGGTTGGCGGGAGCGCCGGCGATGACGGCGTGGCATTTCTCGGATGAGTTTTGGATCCAATCGACGCGGTCGAGGAGCATTTCTTCGAGGCCTTCGGTGGCCAGATTGAAGAGCCTGGGGCGCGGGGGGTATTTTTCCACGACATAATCAGCGGCGGCGGCGGCGGCGGTGTAGATGTGGTCGGGGGGGATGGACATGCTCATGCGGGCGAGGCGGGCGGCGAGGCGGTGGGGGCTGGTGGTGGAGTTGGTGAGGCAGGCGAACGGGCGGGAATCTTTTTGGAGGAGATGGACGAGCTGGAGAGCGCCGGGGAGACAGTGGTCCTCGTGGTAGATGGTGCCGTCGAGGTCGAGGAGGACGGCGGCGTAGGGGGAGAAGTCGAAGGGCACGGGGGGAGTTTAGTGGGGGTGTTTTGCTTGTCAAAAAGAACCCTCACCCTGCCCTCTCCCGGAGTACCGGGAGAGGGTAAATATGCAGGCTGGGACGCGCAGCACCAGGTCGATTTTAAATGGCGTTTCGCATAGAATGAAGGGCTTGGAATTGAGGCCCGCGGGCTCAATTGGAGTGAGTGTTTTCAGGATGATTTTGGGCAGCATGGATGACCTTTCGCCCCATTGGTTTGAGCCTGTTTTTGAGCGGAAGTATCAAGGAAAAACATGAGTGAAATGACGCCGCCGGCCGACCGGATTGAGGATCTCCGGATCGAGCGGGAATTACAAGATAGCTATCTGACGTATGCGATGAGCACGATCATGGACCGGGCGCTGCCTGATGTCCGGGATGGGCTCAAGCCGTCGCAGCGACGAATTCTGGTCGCGATGAATGATTTGGGGCTGGGGCCGCGGTCGAAGCATCGTAAATGCGCGAAGATCGCGGGGGATACGAGCGGCAACTATCACCCGCACGGGGAGGCGGTGATTTATCCGACGCTGGTGCGGATGGGGCAGGAGTGGAACCTGCGGTATCCGCTGATCGATCCGCAGGGGAATTTTGGATCGACGGATGGGGACCCGCCGGCGGCGATGAGGTACACGGAGGCGCGGCTGACGGGGCCGGCGATGGAGATGATCGAGGATTTGAACCTCGATACGGTGGATTTCATCCGCAACTATGATGAGACGCGGGATGAGCCGACGGTTTTCCCGTCGCGGTTTCCGAATTTGCTGGTGAATGGATCGACGGGGATCGCGGTGGGGATGGCTTGCAATCTGCTGCCGCACAATTTGCGGGAGATTTGCGATGCGATCATCAAGGTGATCGATGAGCCGGAGTGCACGCTGAGTGAGTTGTTGCAGATCGTGCCGGGGCCGGATTTCCCGACGGGGGGAATCATTTGCGGGCGGGATGGAATCATCGAGGGGTACAAAACCGGCCGGGGGCGGCTGACGCTGCGGGCGAAGATCAAGGTGGAGCAGCAGAAGGGGGGCAAGGAATTCATTGTCATCGAGGAGATTCCTTACGGGATCATTCGCCGGGCGATCATCGAGAGTATTGGCGACGCGGTGAAAAGGGATCTGATCAAGGACATTTCGGACGCCAACGACCATTCGGGCCGCGAGCACAAGTGCCGGATCGTGGTGGATCTGAAGCGGGATGCGGACCCGAACGTGGTGATCAACCAGCTTTATCAGTACACGCCGTGCCAGATCACGGTGAGCATGATCAATATCGCGCTGGTGAACCGGCAGCCGCGGACGATGGGGTTGAAGGAGCTGATCGAGCACTTCGTCGCGCACCGCAAGGTGGTGATCACGCGGCGGACGCGGCATTTGCTCAAGAAGGCGCAGCAGCGGGGACACATCCTGGAGAGCTTGATCTTCGCGGTGTGCGATATCGATGAGGTGGTGAAGCTGATTCGCTCGAGCAAGACGAGGGACGAGGCGATCGTGAAGCTGAGGAACCGGGCGTTTCGGATTGCGCCGGACCATCCCAATGCGCCGAAGATTCCAAAGCAACTGATGGACAAGGTGGCGGACAAGCCGGTTTTGCTGAGCCAGGCGCAAGCGGAGGCGATTGGAAGATTGCAGCTGATTCAACTGGTGGGATTGGAAATTGAGCGGCTGGTGAATGAGTATCGGGAAGTCGTCGAGGAGATCGAGGGGTATGAGGCGATTCTGCGCGATGAGACGCTGGTGATGGACATCATTCGGGAGGACATTTTTGAGATCAAGGAGAAATACGGCGATGCGCGGCGGACGGAGATCACGGGGGAGGTTTCCGAGCTGAACATGGACCAGTTGATAGCGGCCGAGGATGTGGTGGTGACGGTTTCGCACGAGGGGTATATCAAGCGGCTGCCGATCGATACTTATCGGTCGCAGGGAAGAGGCGGGCGGGGGATCAAGGGGTCGGAGGCGCGGGAGGGGGATTTTGTCGAGCATTTGTTTGTCGCCAATACGCACGCGTACCTGATGTTTTTCACGAACAAGGGGCGGGTGTATATGCGGCGGGTTTATGACATTCCGCAGATGTCGCGGACCAGCGCGGGGAGGGCGATTGCGAATTTGCTTCAGTTCCAGGAGAGCGAGAAGGTGGCGAATGTTCTGGCGGTTCGGGATTTGTCGAAGGAAGAGCAGTTTGTGATGTTCGCGACGAAGAAAGGGATCATCAAGAA
>JBGPEF010000350.1:0-6175 GCA_041482675.1 Tepidisphaeraceae bacterium
ACGACTTGATCGCCGCCTCACGAGCCTGTTGACGGGTTACACGCGCTGCCATGGCTTCCTCCTTGAAGCAACTACCCCCACCAAACAGTTTACCTCACCTACGCCCGGCCTAAAGTGTCATGCACCCGGGCGTGGCGGCCCGATGTGGGCATTACGACCGGTTCATGTGGCAGGATCGGAATAAAAGGGACGGCCGGACCGGCGTGTAATCCAGACCACCGAGAGTCGGATGTCTGGGATGCTCGTCCGGCATTGCAATGCGGAGGTCAAATGGCTTGAGGTCGATGGAATCGAGGACTTCGATTTCGGTGGCACAAAAATTCCGGTCGCTGAAAATTAAATAGCGCACGTAGCGCGTGGACCGGGGCTTATCGGGGATGAGGCGGAAGGTGTGGCCAGCCAGGATCGCTCTTCATCGCGGCGCTGACGTGACCAGAATGTCTTTTGGAGGTGGATTTTGGTAGCCGATGCAGGCGGAACGCGCTGTGCGAAGATTTTGCACTTCAAAATAATGAGGCTGCGTCAAACAAATGCCGGGGGTGTCCTTGCCGTATGCACGAGTTCCCGACCGCACCTCGCGAATTTTGTCGCCAAGATCAGACCGCTCGCCCACTCAAGTTCGACCGCTTGCAATTCGCTATGATGTAGCAGCGATCGTCGCAGCGCGTCCTTTTCAGCCTGCTGCCGTTCGGATATTCGCGGCCCGGCAAGGTCGTCAACGATCAGAATGGCGCGGGGACGTAGCGCTTGGAGTATGGACTCAATGTGACCGTACTTGACGGGACTAGCATCGGCGAATATCAAGTCAAAGGTACCAAGGGTTTCCAGCACTTCCAAAGCGTCGGCAGTTACGATCTGCACATACCCAGGCCAAGACCAACTCCGCGCCGCGCTGCTCAGCCGACGGTCGGCTTCGATGCTGACGAACTCGATATCTGTTCGTTCACCCATCCCCGCGCTGATCCACGCGGTGCCGACGCCCACACCCGTACCGATCTCCAGAACCCTGCCTCCTGACGGCACGGCGGCAGCAAGCACGGCTAGAAGCCGGCCGACTTCGTCTCGACACGACATCACGAACCGTAGGTCCTTCGCGCGCCGCTTAGCAGCGGCAACTGCGGCTGGAACGCCAGCCTGTATTAAATAGAGCCGTTCGCTACCGCTTTCAACCATTTGTTTTACAAGCTTGTCCGGATCTTCCGGCCCCGCGGCAATCGATGTCAGTCTATAGCCGTCAGGCGAGGCATCCATTAACGTCCGTGCAATGACACGGCGCACCTCAGAGAACCTTGCCCCTAGTTCCTCGTCCGCGAAGGGAGCGAGAGCGGCGTTCAGCCGCTCCAACTCTCCATGGGCGTTAATTGCCGACAGCACGCGGCGCGTGCTCTCGACTTCCTCCTTCACCACCGGCATCAGCTCGCGTGGGAGAGTTGAGAGTACAGATTTGCTCTGCTTGAGCACTGAATCAACCTTATTCGCTTCTCGCTGGTAGAGATCGAGGAGCAAATGAATGTATGCGCCCTTCGGAGGGGGCGATGGATCGAGAAAATCGAGGACCGAGATCAACCAGTCCAGCAGACGTTTACCTGCCAATCCCAATTCGTCCCAACATAGTTCCTTGAGCTTCTCTCCCAAGTAGTGCGCCCGCTCCAGAGCTTTCCGGCTGTCAATCATCCCCCGCAACGGCCCATAGGCAGGCTCAAGCGCCCCGGCCCGCTGCTCGGCCACCATAGCTAGAAGAGAGAGCTGCACATAGACGTGAAAGGCGGCAAAGGCGCGGTGTGTGTCCCAATGATTAGCTTTATTGAGCTCCTGTGCATTCCATAGCGAACAAACTTTAGGAGAATCCGCTCCCGAGTAGTCTGGATCCAGCAATGAGTGCCCGTGGCGGAAGTCGTACAGTTTCTGATGCAGCGATTCGTGAAGTAAATGCTCCGCCACACACCAGGGATTTAGCAACATCTGGCGATTCAGAAAGATGGTGCCACCCATTCTGAATTGGGAACTGGACACCTTCCCTCTCCAAAAGCCGACGTCCGGAAAGCATCCGATCAGGTGGGCATGACTAAGCGCGCTGCGGGCCAACGAAGGAAGGAGATCGCGAAGCAGTTGCTCCCATTTCACCAGCATACCGATTTCATCGCCAGTGGGGGTACACAGTGGATCGCCGTATTCCTGATCTAATATAAAGCGAAAGGATCTGCCGAATTGGTCATCGGGGTACTCTTCGCTCCAAACCCAACCGTGATACGACTCGGGTCCCAAACGGTGAAGAGAGGTGGAACCATTCTCAAGGGGCGTACCGGAGTTGCCCACCTGGAAATGACGAATCATCTCCCGGAACACCTTCTCACACTCGGGAATCGGCAGGCCGTTATGCGTGTTCGTCTCGAGTTGCGTGTGCGCGTGTTGGACCGCGCACCTAATAACAGTATTGCCGTTAACACGATACCGGGTGTAGCTGTCGGCACGCTCAAAGGCATCTAAGAGCTGCGCGGCAACTGGCATGTGAGTAGAAATCTTATTGAGGCGACGTTTGAACGAAACTTCGAGTTGACTGAGTATGTAGGCGCTGTCACCAAAAGCTCGGTGCTGAACCAGCGCCTCTTCTATCGTTCCCAGTAATTCGGAAGGTTGCTGTTGTTTGCCCATGTCGCTTCACCTCGTGGTGTCGCCCGGAAGGCCATCCAACTGTGGCCTACCGAGCTGGGTGAGTCCCGGATCACGTTGCAACGAGCGCTCAGCAAACCGGCAGATGGCGCACAGGTGATTACGCAGGTGAAGCCGAGTCGCGCCAACCGGACCCAGCGCGCGGGGCAATCTTCGCGTGCAGCCGCGGTGGGTCTGCCGCGCTATAACTTTTTGTTTTCTACATCGATCATTCGACGCGGCGCATCGATGCGCCACGTTAGATCCGCCAGCGACTCATGGTCGTGATGCCCAGTGCCGCCCCCCGAGTCGTGATCATGCTCACCATCCAACATGGCCAGGCGCATCAGTGTGTCAACCTTCAATTGCATCTTCTCTAATTCCGCCGTCGGCAGATCTTCCATCAAGCGAAGACGCAGGTCCTGGAGTTTGTCGCTGAATTGATCCTTTGAGGCCGGCATAATAGTTCTCCAAAATAGTCGGATGAATGAAGATCGTTAATTGTCTTTCGGCTGCCGCAGCCGCAGCGCTTTCGATGCCCAAGATTGGCGTTTGGTGCGCCAGAGGTGACGAATCCAGTACCCGTATCTAAAGGATACGCTTTCCTGTGATGGGGTCAAGAGGATGAAACAACAGCAGCAGCTTGTGGATGGCGTCGAAATTACCACGAGCAGCTTTCGAATAGCTCAGGCAACCTTTGACCGCCGAATGGATAACACGATCGCTTCTGTATTGAAACGGCTTGGATCGGCCTCGCCCACAGGCTGAAATATTGGCACAACTTCAACTTCTCGGCCCCGGCTGCAGACGCGGTTGATGCAATGGACGGCCGCGATTTCAGGGGCGCTCATCCGGCAATGCGAGGCGGAGGTCGAAGGGTTTAATTCAATAGAGTCGAGGACTTCGAGTTCGGTGGCGCAGAAATGGCGGTCGCTGGTGATCCGATAGCGGACGTAGCGCGTGGAGAGGGGCTTTTCGGGGATGAGGCGGAAGGTGTGGCCGGCCAGGGTTTCGTCGTCGGGGAGCATGAAGTTGCCGCAGGCCCATCTGCTCCCAGATGGATTGGTTGATGCCGGAGATGGTGGAGCACATGGTGTAGCCGTAGTCGTTGAACTGGCGGATGGGATCGGTGAGGGCCATGCCGTGCAGCTCGATGGGCATGGTTTGGCGGCGGGCGATGTGGTTCCAGTAGAACATGGCCCAACATTTTTCTTCGGGGGTGGTCCATTTGGAAGTGGCGCTGTGGATGAGGGAGGGGAGGTCGGAGTAGTCGGGGTTGGCGTCGGTGACGATTTTTAGGTTGTAGATGGAGGCGCTGGCCGACGCGCAGATGCAAAGGATGCAAAGAGCCGTGAGAATACGCATAGCTCCCTCCGGGATTTTTATTTAGTTACCCAACACGCCGCAACGTGCCCGGGTTCGGCTTGCTTTTGCTCGAGCGGGGGGGCTTCCATCTGGCATTTTCGCAGCACGCGGAAGCGTTCGCCGGCGGATTCGATCTCGACCGTATCGGCGGCGTTGGCTTCGGCGGCGGCTTGGCGGGTGAGCGGGCAGCGCGGATGAAACGCACAGCCCGTCGGTGGCTTTGACGGGCTTGGCACCTCACCCTTGAGGACGATTCGTGTGTCTTTGGGCCGCGGATCGGGTTCGGGGATCGCTGAGAGCAGCGAGATGGTGTAAGGGTGCTTGGGATTTTGATACAGCTCCTCGGCCGACGCCTTCTCGACGATCCGGCCCAGGTACATCACGGCCACTTCATCGGAAAAATGTTTCACGACGGCCAGATTGTGGGCGATGAACAGATAGGCGATCTTCCGCTCTTCCTGCAAGTCGTTGAGCAGATTCAGAATCTGGGACTGAATCGAGACATCCAAAGCCGAGACCGGCTCATCGCAAACGATGAAATCGGGATTGAGCGCCAGTGCCCGGGCGATGCCGATGCGCTGCCGCTGGCCGCCGGAAAATTCGTGGGGATAGCGGGTGGCGTAGGATCGATCGAGGCCAACCCGCTGGAGCAGCGATGCCACCAGCTCATTTTTTTCCGCGCCCTTGGCAATTCCATGCACCTGGATCGGCTCGCCGATGATGTTGCCGATGGTCATGCGCGGATTGAGGCTGCTGACCGGGTCCTGGAAGATGATTTGCAGATGCCGCCGCATCGCCCGCATTTCGCCGGCGGGGGTGTGGAATAAATCGTGGCCGCGATAGCTCACCGAGCCGCTGGTGGCCGGGATCAGGCGCAAAATGGTGCGGCCGACGGTTGTCTTGCCGCAGCCCGATTCTCCCACCAGCCCCAGCGTCTTTCCTTCCTTCACCTGGAAGCTCACATCGTCCACGGCCTTCACATGCCCCACCGTTCGGCCGAACACGCCGCGGCGAATGGGGAACCAGGTGCGCAGATTCTTCACTTCCAGCAGCGGCCCGCCCGTGGGCAGCGAGCTGCCGCGATAATCCAGCGGGCCGGTTTGCGTGGGTATGGGGACAGCGCTGCTCACGGGCGATGGTCCTCTCTTGCGGTAGCCAATATTTCCTTGGGCACTTCCTCCACCGCCCTGGGCACCACCTCGCGGCGATGCTGCAAAACCGGCGGTGTGATCGGCGCGGCCTTGAAGTCGTCAATCAAGTGGCAGGCCGCCCAATGGCCTTTTTTCACCTCGCGTAATACGGGCTCTTCCTGCGCACACAGCCGCAGGACGTTGGCGGTCTCCCCGGCCGATTTAATTTCAATTGTTTCCGTCGGGTGCTCCTTCATCGCCGCCTGCCGTGTTCGGGTGCAGCGCGGATGAAACTTACAACCTGTCGGAAATCGCGCGGGATTGGGCACCGTCCCGGGAATCGTATCCAGCCGCTGCCCGCGATGGCCGAGCCTGGGCACCGACTTGAACAGACCCTCGGTGTAGGGATGCTGCGGGTTGTCGAACAAATCCTCGACCGTCGCAAACTCGACAATCCGGCTGGCATACATCACCCCCACCACATCCGCATTCTCGGCCACCACGCCCAGATCGTGGGTGATCAGCAGAATCGACATCCCCTTCTCGCGCTGCAGTTTTCGCAGCAGCTCCAGGATCTGGGCCTGGATGGTCACATCCAATGCCGTCGTCGGCTCGTCGGCGATCAATAATTTCGGCTGGCAGGAGAGGGCCATGGCGATCATGACGCGCTGCCGCATGCCGCCGGACATCTGATGCGGATATTCATAGAGCCGCCGGCCGGGATCGGCGATGCCCACATCGCGGAGGCTCTGCTCGGCAATCTCATAAGCCTGGCGGCTGGAGACGTGCTGATGCAGCATCACCGCCTCGGCGATCTGATCGCCGATGGTGAAGACGGGATTGAGCGAGGTCATCGGCTCCTGGAAGATCATGGCGATCTCCTGACCGCGGACGGCGCGGATTTCACGCCCCTTGGGGTGGAGCGTAGCGAGGTCGACGGTCGAGCCGTCGGCGCGGGTGAAGGTCATGCTGCCGGAGATGATACGGCCGGGCGCATCGACGATCTGCAGGATCGAGCGGGCGGTAACGCT
>JBGPEF010000351.1:0-6168 GCA_041482675.1 Tepidisphaeraceae bacterium
AGTTTCAAAGACAAAACAAAAGAAAAAAAAAAAAAAATAAATAAAAAGAAAGAAAAAATAACGAAAAGAAGAAAAAAGCGGTTGAGAAGATCAGGAGGAGCGAACAGGGCTGGCGGAGGGACAAGGAATGTGGACGGGGGGTGTTGGGGCGGGTTTGGCGGCTGCGGGTTTGGTGGGCGGGGGTTGGTTGACAGGGCGCGGAGAAGGGGTCGGTGGGGTTTTGGCGATTGGAGTTGGAGTGGAGGGTTTTGGAAGAGGAGGGGGCGGGGCCGGAGCGGGGGGTGGTTCGGCGAGATGGCCGACGTGATCGTCATCATCCGCATGCGCGGCGTCGGTGTCGGTATGTTCGCCGTCGGCCATCTGGCCGAGGAGTTTGGCGAGTTCGTCTTTGTCGTCGGGCATGAGGCGTTTTCGGTTCGAACGTCAATTGAAACGGATTCTACGAGAAACGGCGGCCCAAGCCGCCCCTACGGATCTCGGATTGGTGCGGCGAGCCGCACCCTACATTCTCGGGTGTACCGCTCTTCGTGGGGGATTATAGTAGATGCGATGAGCGGGCAAAATGAAACTTCAACTTCCATCCGCCAGCCCGCGGTGGCGGGGCGATTTTATCCGGCGGCGGCCGAGCAGTGCCGGGCGCAGGCGGCGTCGTTTTTGCGTTACAACACGATTCACGCGGCCGAGCGGAAATGGATTGGCGGGATCGTGCCGCATGCGGGATGGATTTGCAGCGGGGCGATCGCCGGCGAGACGATTGCGACACTGGCCTCGCATGGGGCGGTCGATGTGGTGGTGGTTTTTGGAGCGATTCATACGCCGGTGCGCGTGGAGCAGGCCGCGTTTGACTCGCACGGGAAGTGGGCCATGCCGATGGGGACGGCCGAGATTGCGGGGGAAGTGGAGAGGAAAATTCAGGAGGGATCGGATTTGTTCATTGTCGAGGAGCGGCTGCATCGCAATGAGCATGCGGTGGAGGTGAATGTGCCGATGATTCAGCTCGCATTCCCGGGGACAGCGGTTTTGCCGATTGAGATTCCGGTGAACGAGAAAGCGGGGGAGATGGGGCGGGAGACCGCGCGGAAGATTTCGGCCGCGGGATTGAAGGCGGTTTATCTGGCTTCGAGCGATTTTACGCACTATGGGACGAACTATCGGTTCACGCCCGCCGGAGTCGGCGTTTCGGCGATGAACTGGGCGAAGCAGAATGATCAGAGGTTGCTTAATTTGATAGCGGGGATGCAATCGGACCGCGTGATCAATGAAGTGAGGGAGCATCAGAACGCGTGCGGGGCGGGGGCCATTGTGGCGATGATGGAAGCGTGCCGGGAGAGCGGGGCGGGAACGGCGAAGATTCTGCGGCATGCGACGAGCTATGAGACGTTGGCCGAGGTTGCGCCGCAGCCGCCGACCAATGCGGTGGGGTATGCGAGTGTGGTGGTGGGGTGAGGAATTGTGACTGATTTGAGGGGCGGAATAACCCGATAACTCAACAATGCGGTGGGCGATGCCCACCCTACGTCATGTGGAGGAGCAGGGGCAGCCGAGTAGGGCTGCCCATGCCACCCATAGCAGAGGGTTGTCGAGATGCTTGGGATCATCGTAGGTAAAGTTACGCTGCCGATTCCGGATGCGCCGCGAAACGTGCGCCTGCGGGCGCGGGCGGGACAGCGGCTGATGGTGATGCGGGTGGTGGCGGGATTGTCGATCATTTTCGGCGTCTGGATGTCCTGGTCGGTGCTCAAGGCGCCGTTGACGCACGCCTGGGGAAAAGATGCGACAGCGCGCGTCGAAGAGGTCGCGCCGGTTGCGGGCGATAAACTAGCGCGCTGGTTTGACGTGAAATTCAGCCTGGAAACCAGCGGCAAGGCGCGCCACGTCGGTTATGGCCGGATCGACCTGGCGGGCGATCATGCACCGCTGGTGGGGTCGGGGATCGCGGTGAAAGTGCTCAGTCTTTGGCCGCTTCGGCATTCGATTTTGAAGGATGATGGTGGGGGATTGAGCGCGGTCTTCGTGGGCGGTTTGCTTCTAATTTTCTGCCTGATTGCGGCGGTGCTGGCGGTTTTTGTGTGGATCGCGCCGGGGTTTCAATTTCGTCTGCTGCGCGATGGGCGGGCGGCGGCCGGGACTGTGGTGCAGAAGGCGTTTCGCAGGACTTTCATCCTCCCGCGGCACCTCATCTGGTATCGGTATGATGCGGAGAACGGCGAGCGATGGGTCGGCAAGGCGGTGGTGCCGCAGGATCGGTATGGCAGGCTGGACGAGGGGCAGCCGGTATCGGTGATCTTCCAGGCCGGGCGGCCGTGGAAATCGATGCTGTATGAGAATGCGGATTATGAAGTGGTTTGAGGAATTGAATCGTTGAGTCATTGAATCATTGAGTCATTGGCGGGGATTTCACGGCGATGCCAGCAGTCCGGGGGCGGGGCGAATCAAAATGGCTTTGGTGTAGGCGACCTGGAAGCCGAGGCGCAGGGCGTTTCGGCCGGTGGCACTGTCGGGTTTGGAGCCAATCGTCAGGTATTTGCAGCCGGATTGTTGAGCCGCATTCAGCCGTGCGATCATGAGGGCGCGCTGGAGGCCGCGGTTGCGGAATTTTTCTAATGTCGTCATTCCGAAGAGTGCGCCGCACGGGGCGGTGAGCTCGCACGAGCCGCCGGCGGCCACGATGCCGTCAATCGAGGCGATGTAGGCGAAGGTGTTGGGATAATCGAGCGCTTTGCGGGCATGGTCGCGAAAGATGTCGCGATTGGCGATGGTAAAGCCGTCGGCGACGATTTGCAGGAGCGTTTCGACCTGGGCATCGTCTGAGGGGTTCACTCGATTGATCTGAATTTCGGCGGGGATTTTTGCCTCGAGCGGAATGGTCATGTCGCGGGCGAGGACGGTTTCGAAATCTTTGATGACGAAGTTGCGGATGGCCAGGCCGCGGATGAGCGATTCGTGGGCGTAGGGGCAGAGTTCGATCTGCGGTTGGAAGCCGCGGGATTCGTAGAAGTGAATGAGTTGATCGAGTTCGGGGCCAGTGACGGGACCGGTCATTCCCAGGCCAACGGCCTGATTGGAATAGGAGCCGGGGCCGGAGAAGGAGAGGAGGCCGCCGGCGAGGGGTTCGACGATGTCGGCCACAGCGGCGACGGCGCGGGCCTGGCGGGATTCTTCCAATACGGCGAGTTCGGAGATGTTGAGGAGGGCGGGGGAGTTCATCTGAAGTATCATCTCGCCGGTGCCGCGGATTTCCCAGTTGTTGCGCCGCATTCGGGGCAGATGTCTTTGCTGCCACGGAGGTCATACCCGCAGGTGGAGCAGAGGCCGCGACGGTGGCGGAGGCGGCGCTTGAAACGGCGGGTGGCGTGGACGATGCCGGGGAGGGAGAGCAGAACAACCAGGAACCAGTGTGGGAGCGAAATTCGGATCCACTTGCCGGTGAGGGTCAACAAGATGGCTCGGTTGGACTGGTGAGACCCGTAATCGAAAGAAAATCCCGCAACCGTTTTTTTGGGGGGCGTCGCATGATGCTGGAATGACGGCAAGCGGGACTCACTATGAGAGTTCAGAATGATATCAGTGATATCAGGGTATTTTTTTCTCATTCGCTCGCGTTCAGCGCGTTCCTGGGAATAGTCAACGATTGCCGAGACATAACCAATTGAGACATAGCCTGCGTCCAGCGAGTGGAACTCGAAATTTCTGTACAATTCGCGGTCCCTGTCGATCGACTTTTGATTCTCCTTCGAAAAGTGAAACGGCTTGCCATAGCTGCGCAGCCAAAGAATCGCCGTGGTTAGAGCGAGCAGCAGCGACAGGATCGCGAGAATTTTTCGGATGCGGCGGAGCATGGGTTGATCAGGCACTGCGGCCGCGTTCGAGGATGTATTTCGGCAGTCGCAATCGCCGGCCAAGGGTATGTTCGATATATTCGGCCAGAAGTTTGTTGATCGGATCGGTCTGGTGCCGGGTGAGGATGGGCAGCCGCCGGGGGGAGCCGTTGGTGATGATGAATTGCTGCATGATGCCAAGGAGGCGGGCGTCGAGGGTCAGGCGCTGGGGGAACTGGGCTTCACAATTACTACAGAGGACGCCGCCGCGGTCGGGGGAGAAAGAGATGCGCGAGGTGTGGGTGAGGGATCGCGCGCCACAGGAAGTACACTCGCGAAGGTCGGGGAGATAGCCGGTTTCGCGGAGCAGCTCGATCTCGAAGGCGAGGAAAGATTGTTCCAGAGCCGGCGTGGCGAGATTTGCGATGCAGGTTTGCAGGTGGTCGAAGAGGTCGGGGTGGGGGTCGTGTTCTTCGATGAGTAAACTCACCAGCTCCGCGGCGTATTGGGCGAGATACAGGCCGCGGAGATTTTTGCGGAGCTCAAGGTGGCCATCCTTGAGGGACCATTCGGTGAGTGTGGCCAGGTCGCGGTCGGTGCGGTCGGTGAAGACGGCGTCGGCGAGGTCGAGGAGGTCGATGC
The DNA here is from genome assembly GCA_041482675.1 of Tepidisphaeraceae bacterium. Classification (GTDB taxonomy): domain Bacteria; phylum Planctomycetota; class Phycisphaerae; order Tepidisphaerales; family Tepidisphaeraceae; genus JBGPEF01. The sequence goes on from JBGPEF010000351.1 coordinate 4,461, forward strand.
CGCCGCCGAATTTGGATGCGCCGGCCTTGGTGGTGCGGTGGGCGCCTTTGGCGATGACGCGGAGCAGGCCGTGCGTGCGGGCGAAGAGGGTGAGGATTTGCGAGGTCTCGCTGTAGGGGATTTTGCGCAGGCAGATGCAGGAGTCTTTGACGAGGGACATGGCGGCTACATTATAGGAGGAAACGGACGGGGGGATTAAACACGAAGGCGCTAAGGCACGAAGGCCAACTCGGCGTATTATGCGGCGCGGGAGGGAGGCGGGGTGGGTTTTATTTTTGGGGGAAGGAGGGATACTGGGAAATATGAGCACGAAGATCATGGTGGCGGCGGTGGTGCTGTTGCTGATGGGCGTAGCGCTGAGAGCGGAGCGGGTGCGGATTATTGTGGAGACGGATGCGGGGGGTGATCCGGATGATGAGCAGTCGATGGTGAGGTTTCTGTTGTATAGCAATGACTTTGATGTGGAGGGGATTATTGCGAATCGGCCGAGGGCGCGGGAGGGGGAGAATAAGAATGCCGAGCGGACGGGGTTGGGGATTGCGAAGAAGATGGTGGGGGCGTACGGGCAGTGCTGGGCGAATTTGAGCTTGAACGATCGGCGGTATCCGACGGAGGAATTTCTTCAGAAGCGCACGGTGGCGGGGTATGACGATGTGGAGGATGGGGTGAAATTGTTGATCGAGGCGGTGGATCGGGGGGATGATCCGCGGCCGGTTTGGTTTTGCAATTGGGGGACGGATAACGAGTCGGGGTTGAGCTGTCTGCGAAGGGCGCTGGATCGGGTGAGGAAGGAGCGGGGAGAGGCGGGGTATGTGAAATTCAAGAATAAGATTCGATTGAGCTCGGCGGATAAATTTGGGGAGCATACCAATGAGATCGCGCCGCCATTTGCGATTTGGGTGGATACTTTTCGGCCGGAGGTTGAGAAAAAGCGCTGGTATCACCGATTCTCGGCCATTACCGCGACAGCCGGTGGATTCGATGTGAAGCGCGATGTGCTCAGCGGACGTGGGCCGCTGGGCGAGCTTTATCCGCTGAACACCACGCATCCGCAGAAGGAGGGAGACACGATGACGTTTTTATTTCTCGTGCCCAATGGTTTGAACGATGAGCAGCGGCCGGAATGGGGGAGCTGGGCCGGGCGATATGGATTGATGCCGGATGCGGGGGAGAAAAAATATTATTGGGCGAACGCGGAGGACCAGTGGGAGGCGACGAAGCATCGCGAGAATACTTTGAAGCGGTGGGCGGCCGATTTGCAGAATGATTTTCGGGCGCGGCTGGATTGGTGTGTGAAGGATTATGCGCATGCGAATCATCCGCCGGTGGTGAGAGTGGTGGGGGGGAATGAGCGCGTGGTGAACAGTGGCGAGATTGTGGGATTGGATGGGAGTGAGTCGCGCGATCCGGATGGGGGGCGATTGAAGTTCAGGTGGATCTTTTATCCGGAGGCGGGGAGTTATCGCGGGGATTTGCCGCAATTGAAGGGGGCGGATGAGGCGGCGGCATCGTTCATCGCACCAAACGTGGAAGAGCCTGCAACCTTGCACCTGATTCTGATCGCCACCGATGCCGGCCAGCCGCCACTGACTCGCTATCAGCGGGTGATCGTGCGGGTGATGCCGCAAAAGTGATGATTAGCGGACGTGATGCTTATGGCGTGCCGCGATCGGGCCGATCATTTATTTGATGATCATCGCAAGACGAC
>JBGPEF010000352.1:0-6126 GCA_041482675.1 Tepidisphaeraceae bacterium
CCCCAACCTCAAACCCCTCTTCGACGGCAAAACCCTCGACGGCTGGGCCCAACTCCCCGCCAACTCCTGGACCGTCAAAGACGGCATCCTCGCCAGCCTCGGCTCCGCCCGCGGCGTCATCCACACCAACCAATCTTTCGGCCGCTATCGCATCATCTTCGACGTCCGTCACCAATCCGGCAGCCCCGATCACCGCGCTGGCGTCCTCGTCTTCTGCACCGCCCCCACCGAAGGCCAAAAGCCCCTCGACGCCCTCGGCGGAATTCAATTCCAGGTCCCCAACGGCGGCCACTGGGACTACCGCAAAGGCAAAAACAACGCCGGCAATGATCTCTTCACCCGCCTGGTGAATCCCAAATACGACGAACATCAATGGAGCCGCGTCGAAATCCTCGTCGATCCCGCCACCGGCGTCGCCCGCATGGCCGTCGCCCAACCCCCAAGCGCCCCCCCCGTCGAAATCCTCACCTTCAAAGACCCCTCCGCCGGCCAAAAGGGCCCCTTCGCCCTCCAGATGCACAACAAAGGCCTCTTCGACGAATACGCCAACCTCGCCATCGAAATCGATCCCGCCACCAACGACCTGATCACCCTCAAACCTCCCAAGCCAGCGCGTTAGTCCAATCGCTTCGCTCTCTTCTCTCAACTCCGATGTATCCCCGTAGGGGCGGCTTCAGCCGCCGTCTTCGGTGCGGTGAGCACTCCTCTCAACCCAGACCTGCCTATCCGCATCTCATCTCCTCCTCACAGGCGGAAACATCTGCAAATTCTCCTCCCCCGCGCTCACTTTCCGATACCCAATCGCTCCATTCGGATACCGCGCAAACAAACCCATCGAATCCCCCGCCACCGCTGGAATCCGGAACTTCCCATCCGCACCCGTCTTCACCTGCACCAGCGGCGTCATCTTCGTCCCATTGATCGACACCACCACTCCCACCGCCGGTTTCCCCTCCGCATCAAAAACGGTCCCCGAGATGAAACTGTCCAAATCCTTCACCACCACTCTCCCCAAATCCAAAATCTCCCCCGCCTTAAGGTCCAATTTCCGCGACTTGTATTCCGCCCGCCCCGGCGCACTGACATCCACCGAATACCACCCATCCGCCCAAAGGCCCTCGATCTTGAACGTCCCGTCCCTCCCCGTACTCGCCGTATCCATTCCCGAGCCAACGCTGCCGTACATTTCCGTCAACTGTATCTTCGCCCCCACGATCAAATCCCCCCGCGCATCCACCACCAAACCGCTCACCCCCGCCAATCCATTTCGCCGCACCTCCAGCACGATCTCCCCATCCTGCTTCCCCGCCACCTCGACCGCCGCCACCGTCGCCACATCGTCTTTCTTCGCCCTCACCTTCGCACTCGGCCATCTCAACTTAAACTCAAAACTCCCATCCTCCTTCGACTGGGTTGGATACGGATACATCGAATGGTCCGTCCGCTGCCCAGCCGGGTGAATTACAATCGTGCAGTCCCCCACCCCCTTCCCCGTCTCATCCACCACCCTTCCCCGAACCACCGGCATCTTCGGCCCGCGCGGAAACGGAAAATCAAAATTCAACGTCTCCCCATCCTTCACCGCAATCGCCTGCTCCTTCTTCGGCGTCATCAAATATCCATCCGGCGCCTCCGAAAACCCCACGTACAAATACTGCTCCCCTCCCGGCACCCGCAGAAAATAGCTCCCATCCTTCTCTGTAATCGAACTCTGCACCCATGCACTCGTCTTCGGATGTGCCGGCCCATACACCATAATGTGCATCCCCACGATCGGCTCCCCATTGTCCGCCGCCAGCGCCTTCCCCATAATCACTGCACCTGGAATCAACCTGAAGTCCACTTCGCGCTTCTGCTCACCCAATTCCAGTTTCACTCCCTCATGCGCCCGAGCGGTCCACAACCTGTTCACCTTCGCCAGGTCCAGCGCAATGTTATACGCCCCCGGCTGCATCTGCTCGATGACATAAAATCCCTCCCCATCGCTCACACCACTCCCCCCGCCATCTTCCGGCTCCACTCCCTGCGCTGAAACTTTGATTCCCACCACGGGCTTCCCATCTTCATACATCACCCTCCCCCTCACGCCCGCCGCCTTCATCAACTTGATCGGTTCCGCCCGCATCGTCGGCTCATCCGGCATCAGCATGGTTGTCGCATAACCCAACTGGGCATATCGCTCATCATCCACAGCCAGCCACACCCTCCCTCCGCGCGGCAACCGCTTCATCCTCAGCTCTCCATTCGCATCCGTTCGCCCAACCAGAATCCCCATCTCCTTCGGCGGCCTCAAATACCACCCCATCCGCCCACCCCCGCCGCTGATCTGATGCGCCCGCACCATCAGGTCCCGCACCGGCCTCCCGTCCTCATCCACGAACGGTACCGTCAACTCGGTCTCTTCCGCCAACCTGATCTCCAGCCTCTTCCCTTTCTGCACCCACATTGCCCCCACTCCAAATCCCTCCGCCGCCGCCGCCACCTGATGCGGATATCCTTCCTTGGGCTCGTTGACACCGCTGATCATGAATTTCCCCTCCCCATCCGTCCGCACCACTCCCGTAGCCGCTTCGACGTCGTCATCTCTGTACAGCAAATAGACTCTCGCCCCTTTCACCCCCCTCCCCTCCGCATCCACCACCCTCCCGCCCACCTCATCAGCCCGCGCCGCCACCTCGCTCGCGGCCAGCACCGCCACCACCGCCACCAGCCACCTCAGCACGTGCATCACAATTCGCGCATGCGTCATGTTCCACCCCGTGAAAGAACTCAAACCCCTCTTAACTGGCGCAACATTATAACCCCCCGCCGCTCTTCCTCCTCAATCGCAAATCGCAGATTCCCCGTGAATCCCTTCACAATGATCCGCCCACTTTTCTCTTCGACCCCGACCACCGCGAATCAAAGACACACTCAAATTCCCCATACTCATAAACCACCGTCGGCCACTTCTCGTTCGGATAACACATCACCATCACCGCTCCCCGTTTCTCGCCTGTCACCCGGCCATCTTTCGCAAGCCCATCACGACCCTGATCCCCTTCGCGATCAGCTCGGACCGGCTCATCTTCTTTTTTCGGGCGAATTGATCCGCTTCGCGCAGCAATGCCCGCTCCATTGTGATTGTCACCCGCTCCGCTCCTTTGCCCACAACCGGCCTGCCAGCCCTCCGCTTTGCCCGCCGATGCTGCGCCTTCTGCGCGGCCGTCAGCGGCCTCCCTTCGGGCGATTCCCGATCGAACCTCGCAACCTCAGCATCCAACTCCTCCGCAGTCATCTTGTTGTACGGAGGAGGTAACAACGGATTTACAGGTTTACCTTTCATTTTCGGCTCCGGCGCAGTCGCCTCTTCTCGTTTTCATGCAGGCTCCGAGCGTGGATCACGAAAACCACGTCGTCCCTCTCAAGCAGGTAAATAACCTGCAAATACCTTCCGACTTCGCTCTGCCCCTTCACCAGGATCTTCTGGTCCCCAGTGCGGCGCGGGTGGGGGGCGCGAGCATGGTTGACCAGATATTCCGCCTCCTCCCTGCTCACGCCGTGCTTCGCGCACTTCTCGAGATTCCATTCGTTCCATCGGAACTCATAGACCACGAATTAAGTATGCATAAAATAGGGCGTCAGGTCAAGTGGTATGAGGTTACTTCACCCACACTCAAAATCCCCATACTCATAAACCACCGTCGGCCCCTTCCTGTTCGGATAACACAACACCGTCACCATCTCCCCCTCCCTCGCCGCGTAATACCGCTCCGACGTCACCCCCTGCTTCTTCTTCCGCAACCCAAACCCCGGCTGCACAAACTCATAGTCCAGGTAATAGCTCGTCGTCTTCCCCCGCGTCGTGTGCTTCCCAAAAATCCTCCCCGGCACCGGCGTCCCCCACCGATACAGCCGCTTCTCCCGCCACGGCGCAATCCACAAAAGATAGACGAAAATGAAAACAATCCCATTCCACAACAATGCCATCACCAGCGACAACCCCACCGGCTCCCATGGCGATTCATCCGGCAACACCACCTGATCAAAATAATGACCCATCACGCTCGTCGTATGCACCTTCAGCGGCCCACTCCACTGCCCCTCGCTCCAGCCGCTCAGTTGCTGATATTCCGTCTTCGAAACCGTCCGATCCCCCGTCCGCTCCTGGCCGCCCGCATCGTAGGAATATTTCATCCGATATGTCACCGACCCCTTCTTGCCCGTCGTTGTCCACGTCTTCACAACCCGCCCATCATGGACTTCCCCAAAAAACACCGCCGCGATCGTGGCCGGGAACATCACCAGCAGCAGAAACAACCCCACGATCACGTGCGGCAAAATAAACAACCTCCCAAACACAATCCCGCACCCCAGCGTCCCCTCCCGGCGTCTTACCGGCCGCGGCGGCCTCCGCTCCAGCTCTTTCGGCATCGAAAATGTCTCATTCGGCTCAGGCATCATGTTCTCGCTTTTCCATTCATCGGCACCGAACTATGATTATCCCTGAATCATGATTGAGTTCCCGTGCCAGGTCTGCCAGACGCCGCTGCGGGCCAACGACGCACAAGCCGGGCAACTGGTGCGCTGCCCCACCTGCTCGACCACCCTGCGCGTCCCCGTCCCCGCCGGCGCACCCACCGGCAATGCCGTCGCCCGCGCCTACATCGGCGCTGGCCCCGCCCCCGCCAGTTTCCGCGGCTCCGGCCGCCGCTACGGCTTCAACTGCGGCTACTGCTCCTCACGCCTCGAAGCCACCGAATCCATGGCCGCTCAGGAAGGCCAATGCCCCACCTGCGGCAACCAGATCACCATCCCCATCCTCGACCGCTACGGCCGCCTCATCGACCCCAAGACCCGCCAGATCATCAAGCAGGACCCCCACCCGGTTCATGCGTATGCCGCCGCCGGCGACCGCGCCCCCGCCATCATGCGCCAAAAAGATGGCACCCAGGTCATCCGCTGCCCCCGCTGTCCGGCCGTCAGCCCCATCAACTCCAACAACTGCCGCTCCTGCGGCATGCCCTTCACCATGGAAGGCACCCACGTCGAATCCGGCGGCGCCAGCAACGGCTACTGCGTCGCCTCCCTCGTCCTCGGCATCATCGGCATCCCCACCGGTTGCACCATCATCCTCCCCCTCCTGGCCCTCCTCTTCGGCATCATCGGCTACTCCCAGGTCTCCAAAAACGAAGGCGAAGGCGGCAAAGGAATGGCCATCGCCGGAATCGTCTGCGGCGGCGTCGGCTGCATCATCGCCGTCCTGTTTCACATCCGCTAACCCCCTACATCCGATCCGAGCTCCCACGACTCCCTTCTCCCTTCACTCCTCTCCTCCCCAACTCGACAAAACGATTCACCGCGCCGCACCCTCTAACCTCCTGCGCCTTCGCCTCTTTGATGGCCACCTCTCCGATGATTGAATAATCGCCGCGCCTCCGGCGCGTTACCCCCTCGCCACGCCATCCACTCGGCCAAAACTTCCTCCCATCCCTGCCACCTGTCCGCCTGTGAGTGGCTGTGTCCGGGCAGATACGGGCACCGGGGAGGCCAGCGAGTTCCGTCTCGCGCCAGCCCGCTCATCCCTGTACCCCCTCCGACCTTCCTCCCCCGCATTGAATGAATCATCTACCTTCAGTAAGCCACCGCAGGTGGCGTTATCTCATCGGATTTTTCGGGGGGTTGTAGGGGGGATGTACCCATCCCCCATGCATCTGCGGCATTAAAAAATTAGGCCAATACCCTTCCCCGCCAAACCGATTCTCCTCCATCCAAAGCCCATCAAAAAAACCCCTCCAAAAGACCTTCCCGCTCCGCCTTCGCCATCGACTCAATAAAATCCAATCACTTCATTCCCCTTTCCTTTTCCTCCATCTTCTCCTGCGCCTCCGGCACCCGAACATAAATCGGCTCCAATCGATACGGATCCACAAACTCCCCCCCCCGCGCCATCTCCCCCCCGATCCGCGCCAGCACCCCCGCCCGTGCCCTCCACATCTCCGGCAAACTCACCACAACCCCCGCATCCCCATCCGGAACATGTTTCTGATGAAACGCAATCCCCTCCCCAATCAAATAAACCGGCCGTGCCCCCCCCCCCCACAAACCCCCCCCAAAAAAACAAAACGCCCCCGCCCCCCCCACCCC
>JBGPEF010000353.1:0-6089 GCA_041482675.1 Tepidisphaeraceae bacterium
AGCAACAGCAGCAACAACAATCTCAACAGAAGCCGCGCGTCGCAGAGCACAAAAAGGATGATGCTCATGCCGCGCTGCCGCAATCGTCTGGCGATCAATGAGCGTTTGGAAGCCGTAAGCGTGCGCATGAAACCGGGCGGAGCGCATGAAACCGAGACGCGACGGTCCCGATGGCACGCAACGCGGATCCCCTTGATATCATTTTCCACTGAATTCTTATGCGTATCTTGTATTCGAGCAGCGATGTCAGGGCTGGCATCCTCGATGTATTCTCGAAGGCCAGGGGACGTCGAGTGGCAATAGCGGCCTTTGTGGGTGTCGGCGCGGAGTCTTATTTACCGAACCTCAAGTTGGGCGGGCTAGAACTGTACTGTTGGCCGAAAGCCGGTGGAACGAATCCCGATGCGCTGCGGTTGCTTCGAACAAATGGGGCCAAGATATTTTTTGTGGACTCGCTGCACATGAAGTTGTACTGGTCCCGCGAGCGAGGCGCGGTGATCACATCTGCGAATCTTTCAACAAATGCACTCGGCGCTGGGGATCTCAAAGAATTTGGCGTGCGTCTGCGATCTGCCGAGATCGATATTGACCGTGTTGTGCGGTCGCTGAGGGCGCGCCCAATGTCGAGGCAAGAGCTGTTGAAGCTGGACCGCGAACATACGCTGCTTGCGGCACGCGCAAGAACTCTGCTGAACCATTCAGGTGACGGAATTGCATTCCCGGCGTGGTATTCGTCGCCATTGAGGCGCGACTGGAAGCTCGGGTGGTGGTCCGAGGAGTTCTCGTTGTCCAAAGCAACCGGGAGCCTTGTGAAGAACGCGTATTCCCTCAATGAACCAGACTGCACATTGGGGGCGAAGCGCGGAAATTTTGTGGCGGGCGACTGGATTCTAAACTTTCGACTACTGCCAACGTCAGTTGCGCTAATTCGGTGGATGTGCGTGGATCACGTGGTGCCAGTTCCGAAATCTGATAAGAATTATGACCGGCAATACCCGTGCGAGGTTATCCAGGCTTGGCCATTGAAACGCTATCCACCGCCACCATTTCGCAACGACCAGAAGTTCCGGAATGCCTTAAAGCGCGCCGTTAAGACTTTTGGATATGGTCGGCTCCGTAATGATGATGGTGTAAAGACTCCTAAGGACCTACTGAAGCTCATACGTGCGGAGTATTGAAAGTAGGACGGCGTAAATCTGCGGCCGCAATTTCCAAAGTTTTACCGAACAATATCATCAAAAAATCATACACTAAATTAAGGAACCAAAAAGGGGGTCGCCATGCAGTCTTTTCACCCACCCAGCCGCACCCGCGCCCCGTCCGCGCGCTTTTGTAAGGCCTCCTCGCCCCCGCTACAGCCTTGCACAGCCCCCGTGCACAACCACAAAACCCGCAACTCCAATTCAACCCCCAATTTAGCGCTCCCAATCACGCGAAATTTGCTACAAATGTTACAAACGAAAAAATCGCCCTTCGCTCCCGCACGATCCTCGATCTTCCATCCTCGATCTTCGAACCTGGTTCCATTCGCGCAACACTGGCTCTCTCCTTCGTGCCTCCGCGCCGGCGTGCTTTCGTGGCTTTTCGACAGAACGAACCCACCCCGGAAACTCAAAACCCCTCCTGCTGGTCCAAAAACCGCTCCTTTGCCTTTCCCTCTCACCTTCTTTTTGACGGAACGAACCCATCGTCCCCACGCCCCTACGCCGGCACGCCCATACGCCCATACGTCGCATCCTCCCATCCGCGTAACCCCCACCACCAACAAACAATCCACAAACAACCCCCGCCCCTGCGGGTATAAAAGACATCCAATGAAACACTACTTCTTCTTCACGCTTCTGCTCCTATCCTTCTCCCTCCCCGCCTCCGCCCAGGAATGGACCCGCTTCCGCGGCCCCAACGGCTCCGGCCTGGCCGCGCCCGCGCCGGGCATTCCCGTCCAGCTCAGCCCCAGCGACATCAACTGGAAAATCGCCCTCCCCGGCATCGGCCATTCCTCCCCAACCCTCTGGGGCAATCGCCTCTTTATCACCTGCTCCGACGCCGCCAGCGCCCGCCGCACTCTCCTGTGCATCAACGCCGCCGACGGCTCCATCTTCTGGCAAAAAGATTTCGACTCCCACACCTTCAAGCAGCACCCCGACAACAGCTACGCCGCCGCCACGCCCACCGTCGATGCCGACCAGGTTTACCTCTGCTGGATCGCCCCCGAGTCCTACATGTTTTACGCCTTCGACCACAAGGGCAACGAAATCTGGAAGCAGGACCTGGGCACTTTCAAATCCCAGCACATGAACGGCGGCTCGCCGATCCTGTTTGAAGACACGGTGATCCTCGCCGTCGATCAGGATGCGGCCGACAAGAGCTACGTCATCGCCATGGACCGCAAAACCGGCCAGCCGCGCTGGAAAACCCCGCGCCGCAGCGACACCGGCGCATCCTCCACCCCCTGCATCTTTCAGCCCAAAGAAGGCAACCCGCAAATCATCGTCACCAACAAAACCGACAGCCTCCAGGCGCTCGATGCCAAAACCGGCAAGCTCATCTGGGACCTGCCCGAAGTGATGCGCCTGCGATCCGTCGCCTCTCCCATCGTGGCCGGTGACCTGATCATCGCCAACTGCGGCGAAGGCGCGAAGAATCGCGTGCTCGTCGCCGTCCGGCCCCCCGACTCGCCCGGGCAGAAGCCGCAGATCGTTTACAAGATCACCACCACCACCTCACCCTACGTCCCCACCCCGCTTTTCAAGGATGGCCGCCTCTTTTTGTGGAACGACACCGGCGGCGTCACCTGCCTGAAAGCCGCCAGCGGCGAAGTCCTCTGGGAAGGCAAAACCAGCGCCGACTTCTACGGCTCGCCGATTTGTGTGAATGACAAACTCTATGGCATGTCAAAGAAGGGCGAGCTCATCGTCGTCGGAACCGGCGACAAATTCGAACTATTAGCGCGAAACCCGCTCAACGAAATGACTCACGCGACGCCCACCGTCGCCAACGGGAAAATGTATCTGCGGACGACGTCGCATTTATACTCTGTCGGAAAATAACCGTGGGCCATGCCCACCTTACGCCCCCGCCGAATCCAGAGCTTCCGCCCCGCCGTTCCCCTTCTCCCCCTCTTCAAACTGCTTCAGCTTCTCCACCCGCCGCGCATGCCTCCCCTCCCCAAATGGCGTCGTCAAGAACACGCTGATAATCTTTCGAATCTCATTCTCATTCAGCAAATCCGAGCCCAGGCACAGCACGTTGCAGTGATTGTGCTCCCGCGACAGCCGCGCCGTCACTTCATCATGCGCCAGCGCCGCCCGAATCCCGCGAACCTTATTCGCCGCCACCGACATCCCAATCCCGCTCCCATCCAGAAATATCCCCGCCTCACATTTTCCCTGCGCCACCGCCTTGGCCGCCGGAATCGCATAATCGGGATAGTCCGTCGCGTTGGAAGTCCCATCACAGCCAAAATCCTCCGCCTCGTGCCCCATCTGCTTCAGCAGGGGCAGCAGCTTGCGCTTGGCCTCAAAACCGCGATGGTCCGCAGCGACCGCTATTCTCATCTGATCCTTTTCCCTTCGCGCATGCGTTGTGCGTGCCCGGAACGGCCGGACCTGCCAGCGTCACGGCAGTGAGCGTTCTTCCAGCCTGTGCTCGATGAGCGTCTGCAACTGGCCAACCAACGACTGGTAAAGACTCAAATCGCCGCCGATCGGATCTTCGATCTCGCGATCGGGATCGAGCATAACCACCTTCTCGGCGGCCGACGGAACCAGAGCAATGACTGCCTGCTCATGACTGCGGCCCATCGTATAAATCACATCCGCCTGGTGAATCAATTCCACCGAAAGCGGCCGCGAGCGATGCCTCGATAGATCAGCGCCCATCGGCTTGAGCGCCTCAATGGCCGGCGCAGCCGCCTTCGCGCCCGGCATCGCAAAACTTCCCGCCGACAGCACCGACACCCCCTTCTTCTCCAGATCGGCCTCGCTCACACCCAGTTTCTTCGCCAGCATCTGCCGCGCAATCGCCTCGGCCATCGGTGATCGGCAGGTGTTGCCGCTGCACACGAACAGGATGGTCGTCCGCAATAGCCGCTCGATGATCCGCTGGTCATAAATCCCCGCGCGGACAATCTCGTACCCGTCCTCCTTGACCTTGAGAATGGTCGATGGCTTTGAGTAGCGCGTCGGCCCCGCATCGAGAATCAGCTCGATCTTCCCCAGCCATTCCTCGGCCACCCGCGCGGACGAATCGCCCGATTTCCGCAGCACCACCGGCCGGCCCGCCTCGCCCAGCACATCGGTCGCCGCCACATGATCCGGGCAGCGCAGCGTGATGCTCTGGCCTTCGTATAACTCCGTAACCGGCACGCCCACCTCCTGGGCAACCTCTTCCCGCCGCTCCTCCGCCACATCAAACATCATCGCCACCGGCCCCGGCCACAGCTTCTTCATCATCCGCTGCGCCAAATCGTTGGCCGGCCCCAGATACCGCCTGGCATCTTCGCGCCGGGCCAGGTGAATGGTCAGCGGCTTGGGCGCTGCCTGCGGCGGAAGGTCGCGCAGCCGCAGCAATCCCTTCGGATGATTGAGCACCGCCGCCGCGCCATAAACCGTTTCGGTGGGAACGACAACGATGCCCCCTGTTTTCAGAACCTCCGCCGCACGATGAATTTGCTCGTCGTAGTCGCCGACGTCGAAAATCTGTACAACTTCCGCACCCATCAGTACCGGATTATCTGCCCCATTGAAGAAGGATGTCAAGGTAGGGGGATTTGCGGCCTCATGGCGCAGAGTGCGATCGCATCTGCCACCATCGCCCACCATCTCTCGTAGGGGCGGCTTCAGCCGCCGTTCCCTGTGCTACCGACACCCCGCTGGCTCGATCATTCCTTGTCCGCCGAGATGCCCGCCTCCAATCCCCCTGCTCATTGCCCCTGCCGGCCATCCTGGCTAAGCGGGTCCTCCGGATATTTTTGCCTGAGCAGATTGCGAAGTGAATTGCTTCTGGCCGGGTCAGTCTTCGCCAGCAACTTGCTGGCCCGATCCAGAAGCTGCGGCGCATAAGAACTCTTCGGCGCCGCCAGCGCAAACGCCTCCGCCACCTTCGCCGCCCCCTGCTGCGCACCCGCCAATTCCATCAGCCGCGTCTGTAGCACAACACTATACCCCTCCAAAAAATCCGCCGGATATTGCAACTGCCATTTCTCCCACGCCTGCTCCCCGCTCTCCCAATCCCCTTCGGTAATGTGATATTCAATCGTCCGCGCCAGCGCCCCGATCAACGCCGCCCTCCGATCCAACGGCGCATCCGATGCAATCGACTCCAAAATCTTCCTCCCCTCGACCACATTTTGATTGAGCACCAGCGCCTGGCCATACGCTCGCTTGAGCGCACCGTCATTGGGAAACAATCTCCCCAACTCCTCCAGCACCTTCGCCGCCCTGGCGAAATCTCCAATCCGCCACAGCAAAAGATGCCCAAATCGCTTCCCCACCGTCGGCTGAAACGGCGAATCGGTGAGAACAGTTTCCAAAATCCGCGCCGCCGCATCAAAATGCCCTTCCCTCGACAGCTCATCCGCGGCCGCCACCAGCGTGTTGGCCCCAAATCCCGCATCAACCCCCTCGCGCACTGTCGCCAGCCGCATCGCCACCTTCTCCAACGGTCCCGCCATCTTCGCCCGCTGCTGCATCAACGTCGCCCACGCCAGCCAGCGCACCGGCATCGCCGCCACATCATATTCCGCGACAATTTTCGCCGCATTCGCCAGCGAATCCTCCGGCGGCGCATCAATCCGCTCATAAAGCCGGCTCACCGCGATGCGATTGCTCTGCACATCCGACTGCAACCCCGCCCTGATCGACAACTTCACCGCATACTCCCCATCCGTGAGATAAACATGATCGGCCGCCGTTCCCGATCCCATCTGCCCATCTCCAAAATCCCACTCATATTTCACCTGCGCCCCCGGCGGCACTTTCCCTGGCTGCGCTGTAAATCGATAGTGATGCGCAAAGTGATCCGCAAAAAACGCCTCCCCCACATACTCAATCCTGAAATCCGCGATGCACTGCTTGCCCACCTGCTCC
>JBGPEF010000354.1:0-6079 GCA_041482675.1 Tepidisphaeraceae bacterium
AAGGAAAAGCTGCGGCTGGCGTTTATCGGCACGGGCGGGATCGGCGGGATGCACATCGATGAGTTCTCCAAGCTGGGGATCGTGGTGCCCTGTTACTGCGATGTGGACAGCTCGCACTGGACCGAGGCCAAGAAGCGCTGGCCGGAGGCCAAGGGGTATCAGGACTATCGGGAGATGATTGACAAGGAGGGGAAGAACTTTGATGCAGCGGTGATCGGCATTCCGGACCATCATCACTATCCGGCGACGATCCTGGCGATGAAGGCGGGGAAGGCGACGTATACGCAGAAGCCGCTGACGCACACGGTGTGGGAATCGCGGCAGTTGGCGCTGGCGGCCAAGAAGTACAAGGTGGCGACGCAGATGGGGAATCAGGGGCACGGGAAGGAAGGGTGGCGGCTGGTGTATGAGTGGGTGCGCAGCGGGGCGCTGGGGACGATCAAGGAAGTGCATTCGTGGACGAATCGGCCAATCTGGCCGCAGGGGATTAAGCGGCCGGATGGTGAGGATCCGGTGCCGGCGACGTTGAACTGGGATTGCTGGATCGGGCCGGCACCGATGCGGCCGTATAAAGCGAAGCATCCGGGTGGGGGCGATGTGTACCATCCGTTCGCGTGGCGCGGGTGGTGGGATTTTGGGGCGGGGGCGCTGGGAGATATGGCAGCGCACACGATGGATGGGATGTTCTGGGCGCTGGATGCGTTTGATCCGGTGAGCGTTGAGCCGGTGGCGATGGCGGATATGAATGGGGAGACGTTCCCCAAGAGCGGCGTGATGAAGTGGCATTTCGCGGCCAAGGGAGACCGGCCGGCGTTTGATGGATTCTGGTATGAGGGTGGATTGAAACCGCAGCGGCCGCCGGAATTGGAGGCGAATCGGAAGATGCCGGAGACGGGGAATCTGTTCATCGGCACCAAGGCGACGATTCTGGTGCAGGGGGACTATGGGGACAGCCCGCGGATCATTCCTGAGACGAAGATGAAGGAGATCGGCAAGCCGCCGAAGATGCTGGAGCGCTCGCCGGGCAATTATGTCGAGTGGGTGAGCGCGGCCAAGGGTGAGAAGCCGCTGGATTATTGCAAGTCGAACTTTGGGTATGCGGGGCCGATGTGCGAGTGCATGATCCTGGGGAATATCGCGATGAGATTGGGGCGGAAGCTGGATTGGGATGGGCCGAATCTCACGGTGACGAATGTGCCGGAGGCGAATAAGTTTGTGAATAAGGAATACAGGGACGGGTGGAAGTTTGAAATCTAGGAGCGCGTAAGTTCCACCGCGGAGGCGCGGAGGCGCAGAGAATAAAGATGATAGGGCCCGCTTAACGGCGGGTCCTTTTTTATTGCGCCAGTTGAGCGTGAGACAGGGGCGCCGCGCCGCATTCAAGATAAAAGGGGATAGGTCCAATTAAAATTGGACCTATCCCCTTTTTCATCTTATTTCTGCCTGCTGCGTCGTCGCGCGAGGATCAGGAGAGCGGCGCTGGACATAGACAGGAGCGTGGCCGGTTCGGGGATGATTGGGAGAGAGAGGGTGGCGGCCTGCATGGTGATGTTGTCGGCGGTGCCGAGGTCGGTGGTTTCGGTCCATTTGACGGTGAGGGTTTGGCCGAGGGAAGCGGCGGCGAAATTGAGGGTGTAGACGCCCTGCACGGTTTGATCGGCGGCTCCGGTGAGCACCTGGGAATAGGCGGGGGCGCTGCTGTCGCTGAGCGTGGCCTGGAGGGTGCCGCTGGCGGAGAACTCGCCGATGTAGACCCTCAAGACGCGCTGGAGCAGATCGGCGGGAACGGTGAAGATAAATCCGCGGCCGGGTCCGTCGAAGTTGTTGACGTAGACGCCGCCGGGGGTGTTGGTGGCCGTGAGGGTGGGCGAGCCGTCGATCCAGGAAGATTTGCTGGCGCTGTTGGTGAGTCGGACGACGTTGGTGCCGCTGCCGACCGTGGTGAAGTTGCTGATTTGCGAGAGGCCGGTAATTTTGCGATTGACGTCGGTGGCGGCGCTGAGGCCCCAGTGAATCCAGTCGATGGCGCCCTCGGTGGTGAGGTTGATGCTTGCGGGTGGGGGCGCGACGCTGCCGGTGAGAATGGCGGCATTGACCTGGGCGACGGCGAGAATTCCCAGCGCAAAGAAAGCGGACCCCGCGCGAATGTTACACATGACTTGCTCCTTTAAAAAAAAGACATGAGGCACACAGCACCCCTGGATGTGCTGGATCAGGCGTATTGTGGCGTGGAACAGATGAGTATCGCAGCGCGAGAAATAGCTGTTTTTTTGGGGTTGATGATGAGAGTCGCGGCTGAGACCGTTGGGCTGTATTAGGTGTATCGGGTGCTTTATAGTTTGATTGTTCAGGCGAAAGGACCGCAGATGATCACGAAGCGGACGATTGGAGGGATGAAAAGTCCTGGTCGAGTTTTCTTAAGCATTGTCCTTGTGCCGTTGCTGCTGCCGGCGGCGGGCAGTGCTCAGCCGGCTGGGAATGATCCGGTTCAGGATGCGGTGGATGCGTTTGACAAGCAGGTGTCGATTGCGAAAAAGCAGTTCGACAGCGCCGTTGGGCGGGGCGCCGAGGGGGCTATCAGGCGGCTGGTAGCACTCGGCGAGGCGGCAGCGCGGAACAAGAATGAGGATTTTGCCGGCCGGGCGTTTAAGGAGGCGCTGCGAATCGAGCGCGCGAACACGCAGGCGCGAGCTTATTTTCAGGAGCGGAACAAGCTGGATGCGGTGCTGACGCAACTCACGGCGGAATGGCAGCCGCTGGTGCTGGTTGGGCCGGAGGCGCGGGAGCAGCAGGTGTTTTATGAGTGCATGCTGGGGCGATATAAGACTGAAAAGGATTGGGTCGCGGCGGTGACGCTGGTGGTGCCGGATGGGAGCAACATCTTCAACGATGCAATTCGACAGCGGATCGTGGCGGGCACGGGTGATCCCAGCAGCGGGAAGCTGAACTTATATGCAGGGAGCGGGAGTCTGCTGGTTCCCGCGGACGGGGTGTATTCGTTCACTGGGCCGGCGCGGGCGATCAAGCTGAACGGGGAGGAGCTGGCGGAGATCCGGGAGAAGCCGGTTGATGTGCCGCTGAAGAAGGGAATTTACTCGATCGAAATGACGGCGGACGTGAGATATACAGAGCTGGGCGCGATCTCGATCGTCGATCGACGGACCGGGCAGCGGCTGGCGATCTTCAACTCACTGGCACAGATCAGGAAATTCCTGCTGGAGCCGCACGAGGCAAACGGGATGCGGCGCTTCGATGTTTCGCGCTGGTCGCCGGAGCAGGCGGTGCCGCTTCGCATCGCGGTGCCACAGCAGAAGGCTCGGTGAGCTTTTATGGCTTGCGGCGGATTCAACATGAGAAAAGTAATTTGGATCGCGGCGGCGGCGGGATTTATGTGTTGCACGGTCGCTCGCTTGTCGGCTGACGTTGAGGTGAAGGAGGATGAGAGCACGATTCGGATTGCGACGCCGGAATTGAATGCGGCGGTGAATAAGAAGGGATATGTGACGGGGATCGCGGCCGGGAGCTTGCTGGATAAGAAGAGCGGGTTTCATGATGCGGGGTATGGGCTGGATATTGTTGATTGGATCATGGAGAGCGGGAGCGATGAGGCATATCGGGATCAGCTTGATCCGGAACTGGTTTACAAGTTCAACAATCCGCTTCACGGGAAGGCGGCCAAGCGGAGCATCGAGGGGCCGCAGATCTGCACGAAGGCGAAGGAGCTGGAGGCGAAGGTGATCAGGGGAAGTGATTTTGTGGCGATCAAGACGCAGTTTAAATATCGCACGGCCGCGCCGGGGAAGAAGACGGGATCGACGTGGGAGCAGACCATCGTGTTTCCGGCCGGGCAGCGGTATTTCATCTCGTCGGATCGGATGAATGTGGTGAATTCGAGCGAGGCGATGTTTTTCCGGCTGGATATGCCGGGGCACATCAAGCACAACAAGGGGGATACGTTCAGTGAAATTTATTTGAGTTATCTGGAAACAAATGGCGGGAAGATTGGGGCGTCGGCGTTTTTTGCGGATTTTGCGCCGGATGAGAAGTTCAATTATCGGCGGGATAAGAACAAGACGCCGGAGCGGTTTATTCGCGGGTATCACCTGCGGGATGCGAAGGGTGGGAAGGAGGGGCCGTGGCTGGCGGGGATGACACTCGCGCCCGAGGCCGTGTATGAGGCCTGGTGCCATCAGCGGGGGTATGTGTGCATGATTGAGGAGATCGGGGGGAGGCCGATCAAGGCGGGGGAATCGTTTGGGGCGGCGTTTATCGTGGGATATTTTGATTCGATTGAAGAGATGGAAAAGACGTATGACAAGTACAGGGGGTTTGCGGGGGTGGAGGCGAGTGAGGCGGGGTGGAAGCTGGTGAAGTGAGCGGCGGAATTGCTCAATTGATTCTTACGGTCGGCAGATGAGATTCGATGCGGTGGAGCAATTCTTCCCAGCCGCCGCCCTTGAGCAGGTAATCGCTGGCGCCCAGTTCGGCAGCGCGATCCATCAGGCGCTGGTCGGAGAGGCCGCTGTACATGATGACCTTCATATCGTGGACGATGTCATCATCGCGGATTTTTTCAAGAAGCTCGATGCCGTCCATGTCGGGCATGCCAACATCGAGAAGGAGCAGGTCGGGCTTGTGGCCGCGCATGGATTCGACTGCGCCGCCGCTGCGCAAGAGGCAATCGACCTCGTGGCCGGAGTATTTCAGCAATCGGCCCAGGGGCAGGGCGTTAATGGGACTGTCATCGACGATCACAATGTAGGCCATATCAACGAACCTCAACCCATAATCTACAGCATAGGCGCGTGGGCGTGAACGTGCATTGTCGAGAGCGGCTGTGCGGATGAGCTGAGGCGGGTTTATTACGGTAAGACTTATCGCCGGGTTCGGCTGCCGGGGGATGGCATTATCTTTGCACTGGATTTGGATGGAAGTGCGCCCGCCGCTCCGCCGTGCGGATGCGGTGAATCTGCCGGCGAATTGTCGCGGCGGAACGATCTGTCGTGAATCGCGCTGGTAGCGAAATGAAAGGAGAGGCCATGAGCGATTGCCCAACACTCTTCACCGCGTTTGATGATCGGGATGAGGCCCAGTTGGCCGTGGATGAGTTGCATCAGGCTGGTTTCTCGGGGCAGGAGATTGGGTTTGCGATTCGAGGGACGGATGCGGTTGCGGGCGGGATGATTACGGATGCGGAGGGTGCGCACGATGCCGAGGGTGCGGCAAAGGGCGCGACGGCCGGCGCTGTCATTGGCGGGATACTGGGGGCGGTCGCGTTTGCGGCGATTCCAGGGGTTGGCCCGGTGATGCTGGGCGGAATGCTGGCGGGATTGGCCGGCGGCGCTGCGGCCGGGGCGGCGACGGGCGGGATTTATGGCGCGATGAGCGGACTGGGGGCATCGGAGGAGGAGGCGGTTTTCTATCAGCGTGAATTCGAAGCGGGCAAGGCAATTGTCACCGTCAACGCCTGCGAGCGCCGGGCGGAGGCGGAGGAAATTCTTCATCGCCACGGCGGCTATGAACCGGTTATGCGTCATTAACAGACAGCAACAAACGGCGCTGCTTTGGGGGGCGATGGCTATTGATAAAAGGAGTACGACCATGAAACGCAAATCAACCAGCGACACTTCCCGGAGCAGCGATGAAAGACATGTCCAGGTGCGGGATAGGAATGAATCGTGCCGAACGGGACTGGCGAGCGGCCTGGCGATCATTGGGGGAGCGGCGGTGGGCGCGACACTGATGTATCTGTTGGATCCGGATGAAGGGGCGGATCGGCGGAGCAAAGTCCGCAGCATGGCGGGCAACGCTGCGTCATCGGCCGGATCGGCGTTGGAAAGCGGATGGAGCAGCATGAGAGACGGGGCGGAGCGGGTGTATCACGCGGCGGGCGAAGGCGCGAGCGCGTTCAAGGAGAAACTGTCGGATGGGGCGAGCGCGGTGGGGGAGAAATTGTCGGAAGGGGCGGACTATGTCACGGACAATCGATATGCCAGGCGGCTGTCGAAGTCGGCCCGCCGCGCGAGGGATGAAGCGTCGGATCGATTTGGGTATCTCGTGCACGGGCGTCGCGGACGTG